>JBFWIY010000303.1:0-4362 GCA_050255855.1 Desulfovibrionaceae bacterium | reverse complement strand
TGGCGCGGCAGGAGCGAGGCGTGGACGTTGAGCGGCATGATCCGCGGGATGTCCAGCACGGCCTGGGGCAGGATGAGGCCGTAGGCCGCCACCACGAGCACGTCGGGCGCCAGGCCCGCCAGCTCGTCGATGTCCTTTGGGTCCTTGAAGTTCTTGGGCTGGAACACGGGCAGGCCGTGTTCCAGGGCCAGGGCCTTCACCGGGGTGGGGCGGCAGGCCTGGCCCCGGCCGCAGGGCCGGTCCGGCTGGGTGTAGACGGCCACGACCTCGCAGGCGTCCGAGGCGAGCAGGGCCGCCAGGATGGTGGCGGCGAAGTCCGGCGAGCCCATGAACACGGCCCGCAGGCGCGTTACATGGCCTTCTTGTCCGTGGGCGGCTTCTGCCATTTCTTGGCCTTTTTCTCGTACATGAGGCGCTTGAGGCGGCTCAGGTGGTCCACGATGGTGACGCCGTCCAGGTGGTCGATCTCGTGCTGGAGGATGATGGCCAGCAGCCCCTCGGCCTGGACGGTCACCGCCTGGCCCTCGCGGTCCAGGCCCGTCACCGTGACCCGCTCGCTGCGCTGGGTCTTGGCGGTGAGCCCGGGGCAGCTCAGGCAGCCCTCCTCGTAGGAGGTCTCGCCCTCGCGCTCCACGATCTCGGGATTGAACAGGACGTAGAGCTCCTTGCGCTCCTTGGGGCCGGTGCGGTCCAGCACGATGAGGCGCTCGTCGCGTCCCACCTGGGGCGCGGCCAGCCCCACCCCGTCCTTGATGTACATGGTCTCCACCATGTTCTCGGCCAGCTCGGCCAGCTCCGGGGTGATGGCCTCCACGGCCCGGCACTTCTGCGCCAGGGTGGGGTCGGGGTAGGTCAGAATGTCGAGCAGCATGATCCCTTCTCGGTTCCTTGGGTTCGGGGCCCTATGCCTCCCCGGCCGTCTCCCGCAGCCGGATGCCCAGCTCCCGCAGCTGCTTGGCGGCCACGGTGTTGGGCGCGTCGGTCATCAGACAGGTGGCCTTCTGGGTCTTGGGGAAGGCGATGACGTCGCGGATGGACTTGGCCCCGCACAGGATCATGATAAGGCGGTCCAGGCCGAAGGCAATGCCCCCGTGGGGCGGCGCGCCGAACTTGAGCGCCTCCAGCAGGAACCCGAACTTGTCCTCGGCCTCCTGCTGTCCGATGCCCAGGGCCTTGAACATGGCCTGCTGGAGCTTGGTGGTGTGGATGCGGATGCTCCCGCCGCCCACCTCGAAGCCGTTGAGCACGATGTCGTAGGCCCGGGCCAGGGCCGCGCCCGGGTCCTTCTCCACCAGGTCCAGCTGGCCGGGCTGCGGCGAGGTGAAGGGATGGTGCCGGGCCACCCAGCGCTTCTCCTCCTCGTCGTACTCCAGCAGCGGGAAGTCCGTGACCCACAGCGGCGCGAACACCGCCGGGTCCGTGAGGCCGAAGCGCTCGCCCAGCTTGCCGCGCAGGCTGCCCAGGGCGTTGTTCACGATGTCCGCCGCCCCGGCCTGGAAGAACAAAATGTCGCCGGGCGCCACGCCCATCCGCTCGGAGAGCCTGGCCCGCTCCTCATCCGAGAAGAACTTGACGATGGGCGACTGCCACTCCCCGTCCTCCTTCACCTTGATCCAGGCCAGGCCCTTGGCCCCGTAGATCTCCACGAACTTGGTGTATTCGTCGATCTCCTTGCGGGAGAGCTCGGCCCCGCCGGGCACGCGCATGCACTTCACCAGCTCCGAGGCCGCGAACACCTTGAAGTTCGAGCCCGCGAAGATGTCCGTGCACACCACGTGCTTCATGTCGAAGCGCACGTCCGGCTTGTCCAGGCCGTAGTCCCGGATGGCCTCGGCATAGGTCATGCGCGGGAAGGGCCGCGGCAGCTCCTGGCCCAGGGTGGCCCGGAACAGCTCGCACATCAGCCCCTCGGCCATGTCCATGATCTGGTCCTCGTCCGGGAAGCTCATCTCGATGTCGATCTGCGTGAACTCGGGCTGCCGGTCCGCGCGCAGGTCCTCGTCCCGGAAGCACTTCACGATCTGGAAATACTTCTCGAACCCGGAGACCATGAGCAGCTGCTTGAAGAGCTGCGGCGACTGCGGCAGGGCGTAGAACAGGCCCTGGTTCAGCCGCGACGGCACCAGGAAGTCCCGCGCCCCCTCGGGCGTGGACTTGGTCAGCACCGGGGTCTCGATCTCCAGGAACCCCAGCCCGTCCAGATAGCGCCGCACCGCCTGGGCCGCCTTGTGGCGCAGCACGAAATTCTTGGCCAGGGACGGACGCCGCAGGTCCATGTACCGATACTTGAGCCGGTGCTGCTCGCCCGCCTCGCTGCGGTCCTCCACCGGGAACGGCGGGGTCTCCGAGGTGTTCAGCAGCTTCCACTCGTGCACCAGCACCTCGATCTCGCCCGTCACCATGCCCGGGTTGGCCATGCCCTCGGGCCGCCGCCGCACCACGCCCTTGAGCGCGATGACGTACTCCACGCGCAGGGCGTGGGCCCGCTCGTGCGCCTCGGCGAACTCCGGGCTGAACACCGTCTGGGTCAGGCCCTCGCGGTCCCGCAGGTCCACGAAGATCAGCCCGCCGTGGTCGCGCCGGAACTGCACCCAGCCCATGAGGCAGACCTCCTGCCCCAACTCGGCCACGCCCAGACAGTTGTTGTGGTGCGTCCGGCGCCAACCGCCCAGGTCGTCGATCCACCGATACTTGTCGTAAACGCCGTCATCCTGCATCTGCGCCATGGTGTCCTCGTTGCGGGAATCGGGGAAGGGGCGAACCCCCTTTTGGGAAAAAGGGGGTTCGCCCCTTCCCCCGGACCCCCATCCCCACTCCCCCAAAACCTTGTGGTGGGGGGTGAAAAAGGGCCGTGTTTTTTTACGTATCCCGTGGGGCGGTTTCTGGATGGCGCGGGCAGGGCCGACCGGACCCGGCAACGCGCCCCCATGCGCCATCATTAAACCGCCCCACAACCCGGGAGTCCAGCGGGGCGTGAGCCCCTTTGGCCGCCGGAGGCTGTCCCGACTCGTCTATCCCACCAGCCTGCGGAGGGCGCCCTCCACGGGCAGGGTTTCCTGTGATCCGCCCTCCCCCATGTCCTTGAGGGTCAGGGCGTTCGCGTCGAACTCGCTCTGCCCGAGAATCAGGCAATGCCGCGCGTTCAGCCGGTTGGCGGCGCGCAGGCGGCTCTTCATGCTGCCCGCCTCGAAACTGGCCTCGCCGGTGAGCCCGGCGGCGCGCAGTCGCTCGGCCAGGAGCAGCCCGCGATGCACGGCGCGCGGGTCCGTCACCGCCACGTAGAAGTCCAGGCCCTTGGCCGCGGCCTCGGGCAACAGCATGGCCAGCCGCTCCATGCCGCAGGCGAAGCCCACCCCGGGCACGTCCGGCCCGCCCAGGTTGGCCACCAGGCCGTCGTAACGCCCGCCGCCCGCCACGGACGACTGCGCCCCGATGTCCCCGCTGGTCACCTCGAAGGCCGTGCGCACGTAATAGTCCAGCCCGCGCACCAGGCGCGGATTGAGCGTGTAGGCCACCCCGGCCGCGTCCAGCAGCTCCAGCACGGCGTCGAAATGGCTGCGGCAGCCCACGCAGAGGTGCTCGTTCACCTGCGGCGCGGCCGCCACCAGCTCCTTGCACCCCGGCACCTTGCAGTCCAGCACGCGCAAGGGATTGGTGTGCATGCGCCGGCGGCAGTCCTCGCACAGCTTCTCGCTGTCCAGCCCGGCGAAAAAGTCCGTGAGCGCCTGCCGATACCCCGGCCGACACTCCCGGCACCCCAGGCTGTTGAGCTCGAAATTCAGCTTGCTGAGCCCGATCTCGGTCAGGAACGACCGCAACATCAGGATCAGCTCGGCGTCCGCCGCGGGCTCGGCCGCGCCGAAAATCTCCGCGTCGATCTGATGGAACTGGCGCTGGCGGCCCTTCTGCGGCCGCTCGTACCGGAACATGGGCCCGAACGAGAAATACTTGGCCACCTGCCCGGGCTGGTGCGCCCCGCTCTCCACAAACGCCCGCACCACACCCGCCGTGGCCTCGGGACGCAGGGTCAGCGACTCGCCCTTGCGGCCGATGAAGGTGAACATCTCCTTGCCCACCACATCGGTGTCCTCGCCGATGGACTTCTGAAACAGCTCGGTCTTCTCCAGCACCGGCACGCGCAACTCGCCGTACCCGTACCGCGAAAACACCCGCCGCGCCGCGTCCTCCATACAGGTGAACTTGGCGCTCTCGGCCTCGAACAGGTCGCTGAAGCCCTTGATCTTCTGAATCTTCGCCATGCACAGCTCCCAGACCCCGCCGAATGGGCGGGAAACGACTCTGGTTAGACCATCAATTTTCCGTTGTCAAAACATCCCGGCCCCGCGGGGCGGGAAAGACGGC
>JBFWIY010000302.1:0-4387 GCA_050255855.1 Desulfovibrionaceae bacterium | reverse complement strand
GCTCCAGGACCGCTGCGACATCAGTTTCGATTTCGAGGCCGACTTCCAGGTGGAGAGCTACCTGCGCTACCAGGGCGGCAAGTTCACGGACCGCTTCGACGCCAATTCGTTCCTGCGCATGACCCGGGCCGCGGACTACTTCAACCTGGAGAAGAGCTGGGGCGCGGACTCGGCCGTGGCCGCCTTCGCCCGGGCCAGGGCGCGCTACCTGGTGGCCAGCTTCACCTCGGACTGGCTCTACCCCACCTACCAGAGCCGGGCCATGGTCCAGGCCATGAAGAAGAACGGCCTGGACGTGAGCTTTCTGGAGATCGAGGCCGAGTGGGGCCACGACGCCTTCCTGCTGCCCAGCCCGCGGCTGAGCGAGGTGGTGGCCGGGTTCCTGGAGCGGGTGCGGCGCGAGGAGCGCGGCCCCGGCGAAAGCAAGGAGGATGACCATGCGCTATGATCTCTCGGTCATCGCCTCCTGGGTGGAGCCGGGCTCGCGCGTGCTGGACCTGGGCTGCGGCCACGGCCAGCTGCTGGTGCACCTGGCGCGCGAGAAGGGCGTGCAGGGCACGGGCATCGACCGCAACGAGGACAAGGTGGCCCACGGCATCGCCCAGGGGGTGCGCGTGGTGCACGGGGACATGTTCGAGGAGGTCCGCGACTGGCCGGACGACGCCTTTGACTACGCCATCCTGTCCCAGGCCCTCATGCAGGTCATGGACCCGGCCGGGCTGGTGCGCGAGATGCTGCGCGTGGCGCGCTTCGGCGTGGTGAGCTTCCCCAACTTCGCCCACTGGCGGCACCGGCTCCAGCTTTTGTGCACGGGCCGGGCCCCGGTGAGCTCCGAACTGCCCTACGAGTGGTACGACACGCCCAACATCCGGGTCATCACCCTGCGCGACTTCCACCGCTTCTGCCGCATCCTGGGCTATCCGGTGCTGCAACAGTGCGCCATCCGCACCCACCACCACGAGGAGGGCGGCACGGAGGTCGGGCTGCTGCCCGGGCTGCGCGCCACCTACGGCATCTTCCTGCTGGGCCGGGCGGGAAAGGAGGGACGATGAAGGTCCTGTTCTGGCTGGTGTTCATCGTCCTGGTGCTCTGGGACCCGCTCTGGGCCGCGGCCGGGGTGCGGCAGATGGGCCCGCGCGCGCTGCTCCGCCGCCTGGCCGCGCCCGGGCCGCCCCTGGTCTTCGACGTGCGCACCGAGGCCGAGTACCGCTGGTTCCGCATCCCCGGGGCCATCCGCCTGTCCGCGGGCTCGCCCACGCTGCTCAAGGACGCCCTGGAGATCGCGGAGCGCTCGGGGGGCCGGGACGTGGTGGTGGTCTGCATGACCGGCCACCGCTCGCCCCTGGTGGCCAAGCGCCTGGCCGAGCGCGGGGTGGACGCCGCCAACCTCACCTGGGGCATGCTGGGCTGGAAGCTCACGGGCGGGGACACGGTCTCGGGCTGACCGGCCCGGCCGGACTCGTCCCGCCGTCCCTACCTGGGCACGGTGCCGAACTCGGCGCGCACCGTGACCATGATGTCCTTGTCGACGGTGCGGGTGTCGTAGGCCCCGCCGCCGGACACCTCCACGGACTGCGGGCCCAGGACCTGCACCGGGCCCAGGCTGGCGTTCCGGAGCGCGCCCACCTCGGCCCCGCCCGCGTCGCCGATCTCCTTCGCCCGGCGGCGGGCGTCGGCCACGGCCTCGCCCAGCAGGCTCACCCGGGCCTCGGGGAGCTTGGAATAGTAGTACTCCAGCCCGTAGGTGGTGAAGAGCACGCCCTGGTCCAGCACGGGCTTGGGGTCGGCCGCGGCCTGGGTCACCCCGGCCACGTCCGGGGAGTGCACCGAAAAGGTCTGGCGCAGGGTGTAGCGCTTCTCCGCACCCGAATTCTGGTCGTAGATCTCGTCCAGGCTCACCGGGTCCAGGGTGTAGCGCTCCGGGCCGATGCCCGCGCTCTTGAAGAAGGCCGTGACCACCTCGGCGTCGTGGCGCATGGCGTCGTAGCCCTGGCGGACCAGGGAGGAGGGCGCCACCCGGGAGAAGCCGCCGTTCCAGACCACCGAGTCCGAGGTCACGGCCATCCGGGCCGAGCCCGTGGCCACGATGGTGCCCTCGAAGCGGTGCACGTCGTAGTAGGTGACGGCGACCACGACGGCGGCGAGGATGAGGGAAATGCCGAGGATGAAGGCGGCGCGGCTGGACATGGGGGCCTCCGGATGGGCGCGGGGTTGGGGGTGATCCGGCTCGAACATAGCGCAACGCGGGGAAAAGTCACGCAGGGGCGGAGTCCGGCCCCCAGACCGCCCGCACCCCGGCCAGCAGGGCCCGGGCCAGGGGGGTGTCCGCCCGGGAGGCGCGGGACAGGAACAGGACGTCCAGCGGCAGGCGCTCGGCCTCCCAGATGACCACCCGGCCCGCGGCCTCGGCCTCGCGCGCCTGGTCCTCGCGCATCATGCACAGGCCCTTGCCCGCGGTCACCAGGTTCAGCATCACCTCTTCCGAGTCCGTCTCGTAGGCCCGGGTGGGCTCGGCCCCCTGCCGCCGGAAATACTCCCAGGCCGCCGCATAGCAGGGCCAGCAGTCCGGGGCCCAGATCCAGGGCAGGGCCGCCAGGCTCCGGAAGTCCGCCCCGGCGTCGAAGCGGTGCACCGCCCGGTCCCACACCGCCGGGGCCACGAAACGCGTGGCCGTCCGCCCCACCACGTGGGCCGCCACCCGGGCGTCCTCGCAGCGGCCGAAGGCGTAGCCCGCGTCCAGGCCCCCGGCGGCCACCCCCTCGATGACCGTGCCCGACGAGCCCTGCATGAACTGCATGGACACGCGCGGGTGCTCGGCCTCCAGCCAGGCCAGCAGCTCCGGCACGCGCAGGAACGCCGACCCGGTGTTCAGCCCCAGGCGCACCGTGCCCGAGACCTCGCTGCGCAGGGCGCAGGCCCGGCGCAGCATCCCGTCGGCCGCGAGCAGGATGTCCCGGGCCCGGTCCAGGAGTTCGGCCCCGGCCGGGGTCAGGCTCACGCCCCGGGCCCCGCGCTCGAACAGGGCCACCCCGAGCTCCTCCTCCAGGGCCTTCACGTGGGCGCTCACCGAGGACTGGCTGAGAAAGAGCCGCTCCGAGGCGCGGGTGACGTGCCCCTCCTCGGCCACGGCCACGAAGGTCCTGAGCTGGTAGAGTTCCATGCGGGCTCCGGGGTTGCGGGGAACGGCCCTGCGCCGGTCAGGCCCGGGCCGGGGCGGCGGCCGGGGTCGCGGCCGGAGTGACGTTCGGATCGTCGTCCGGGGTCTCGGGGGCCAGGCCCCAGACCGCGGCCACCTGGTCGCGCAGGGCGCGCAGCAGGGGCTCGTCCCCGCGCCGGGCGGGCCAGGCCAGCCAGGCGGGCAGGAGCAGGGGCTCGCCGTCCCAGATGACCGCCTCGCCCGCGGCCTCGGCCGCCCGGGCCTCGTACTCGATGAGGTGCGAGAGCCCGGCCCCGGAGGCCACCAGCCCGCGCAGCACCGTGTCCGAGTCCGCCAGCAGGGTCTTTTCCGGGATGAGCCCGCGCGCGTGGAAGGCCTTGGCCGCCACCTGGTGGAAGGGGCAGTGGGGCGGGGTCCAGATCCAGGGCAGCCGGGCCAGGTCCGCCCAGTCCGCCCCGCGCACCTGGTCCGCCCAGGCCGCCGGGGCCACGATGTGCACCCGCACCCGGGTCAGCAGCCGGAAGGCCACGGCCGGGCTCTCGTGCTCGCCGAAGGCGAACCCGGCGTCCAGCCGCCCGCCCGCCAGGTCCTCGATGATGCGGCCGGACAGGCTGTGGAAGAGCTCCAGCTCCACGCGCGGGTGGGCGGCGCGCATGGCCGTCACCAGCCGGGGCACGCGCAGAAAGGTCATGTCCGTGTTCAGGCCCAGGCGCACCCGGCCGCTGACCTCGCGCCGCAGCACCCGGGCCTGGAGGGTCAGCTCGTCCGCGGCCAGGAGCACGGCCTCGGCCCGGCCCTGCAGGGCGCGGCCCGCCTCGGTGAGGCGCATGCCCCGGGCCCCGCGCGCGAAGAGCGCCACGCCGAGCTCCTCCTCCAGGGCCTTGATGTGGCCGCTCACCGCGGGCTGGCTCAGGTGCAGCCGCTCCGAGGCCCGCGTCAGGTGCCCTTCCTCGGCCACCACCACGAAGGTCTTGAGCTGGTAGAGTTCCATGCCCCGGTGCATACGACGGCGGCCAGGAATCCGCAATCGCCATTCCTGATGGTCCCCATCGGACATTGCTATTGGATCGCGGGCGCGCGCCCGGCCTATGGTGCCGTCCATGGCCGTCCCCTCCCGGGGCGGCCGCAGGCCAGGGAGGCGATCATGGACGGCGCACGGTCCGACATCCGGCTCGGCATCTGGTTCGACTCGTGGTCCGGGGCACGCTCCGGGACACGATCCGGCGCACG
>JBFWIY010000301.1:2788-4405 GCA_050255855.1 Desulfovibrionaceae bacterium | reverse complement strand
GATCCAGGACATGGGGGAGTACCTCGGCCTGGGCGGCCGCGCCCTCACCTCCCGCGTGGTGCTCAAGGAGGTGCCCCCCACCTGTAACGCCCTGGGCCCGGAAAACAAGCTCGTGGTGGCCGGCGGCGTGCTCACCGGCACCGTGGCCGCCAACTCCGGCCGCGTGTCCGTGGGCTGCAAGAGCCCCCTCACCGGCGGCATCAAGGAGGCCAACTCCGGCGGCACCTTCCCCCACAAGCTGGCCCGCCTGGGCTACGGGGCCATCATCCTCGAAGACCAGCCCGCCCCGGACGCCCCCTGGGCCGTCATCCGCATCACCAAGGACGGCGTGACCTTCGACGCCATGCCCGAGCTGGGCGGCAAGGGCACCTACGAATCCTGCGACCTGATCCGCGCCCGCTACGGCGAGAAGTCCTCCATCATGGTCATCGGCCCGGCGGGCGAGACCCTGCGCACCGCCTCCAGCATCCAGTTCACCGACCCCGAAGGCCACCCCGCCCGGGCGGCCGGACGCGGCGGCGTGGGCGCGGTCATGGGCTCCAAGCGCATCAAGGCCATCGTCATCGACGACGCCGGGTGCGGCACCATCAAGGCCGCCGACCCCGAGCGCTTCAAGGCCGCCAACAAGAAGTGGGTGAACATCCTCCAGACCCACCCGGTCACCTCCCAGGGCCTGCCCGCCTACGGCACCAACATCCTGGTGAACATCATCAACGAGACCGGCGGCCTGCCCACCAAGAACTTCACCACCGGCCAGTGCGACCACGTGGCCGACATCTCCGGCGAGACCATCGCCGCCCTCATCGAGAAGCGCGGCGGCAAGACCAAGCACGGCTGCCACGCGGGCTGCATCATCCAGTGCTCCTCCCAGTACGTGGACAAGGACGGCAAGTACCTGACCAGCGGCTTCGAGTACGAGACCGTCTGGGCCCTGGGCGCCAGCGCCCTCATCAAGGACATCGACGTCATCGCGGCCATCGACCGCGCCTGCGACGACCGCGGCCTGGACACCATCGACACCGGCAACGCCATCGCCGTGGCCATGGAGGGCGGACTCCTCCAGTGGGGCGACGGCGAGGCCGCCCTGGAGCTGGTGCGCAAGGTCGGCACCGGCGATCCCACCGCGGACTTCCTGGGCAACGGCGCGGCCGCCACGGGCAAGGCCCTGGGCGTGACGCGCGTGCCCGTGGTCAAGAACCAGGCCCTGCCCGCCTACGACCCGCGCGCCATCAAGGGCATCGGCGTCACCTACGCCACCAGCACCATGGGCGCGGACCACACCGCGGGCTACGCCATCTGCCAGAACGTGCTGGGCGTGGGCGGCCACGTGGACCCGCTCTCCCGCGAGGGCCAGCTGGAGATCAGCAAGAACCTCCAGATCGCCACCGCCGCGGTGGACGCGGCCGGGCTCTGCCTGTTCGTGGCCTTCGCCGTGCTGGACAACCCCGAGGGCGTGCCCACCATCGCGGAGATGGTCTCCGCCCTCATCGGCCAGCCCTTCGGCGTGGACGACGTGGTGAACCTGGGCGTCTCGGTCCTCAAGGACGAGCTGACCTTCAACAAGGCCGCCGGGTTCACCGTGGCCGACGACCAGCTGCCCGAGTTCTTCCGCAAGGA
>JBFWIY010000301.1:0-2688 GCA_050255855.1 Desulfovibrionaceae bacterium | reverse complement strand
CCGGGCCCTAGCCGAGCACCTCGGCCGCCGCGGCCAGGGCGTTGAGCGCCGCGGGAAACCCGGCGTACACCGCCATCTGCATGAGCAGCTCCACGATCTCGGTGCGCGTCAGGCCCACGTTGAGCCCGGCCCGGAGGTGCACCTGGAGCTGCGGCCGCATGGTGCCGCGCGCCGCGGCCGCGGCCAGCATGGCCACCTCCGTGAGCCGCGGGTCCAGGCCCGGGCGGCAGAAGACCTCGCCATACGAGAAATCCAGCAGCCAGCGGATCATGTCCGGGGCGATGGGCTTGAGCCAGTCCAGCACGCCCTGCCCGGCCTCGCGGCTGGTGGCGGCGAGCGTGGCCAGGCCGCGCTCCCGCGGCGTGCCCGGCAGCTCGGAGGCCGAATCGGAAGCGGGCTCGGGGGCCGAATCGGGGGTCGACTCGGGGATCAGCCCGCGCGCGGCGAAGATCTCGCGCAGCACGGCCAGGGCGTTGAGCCCGGCCGGGAACCCGGCGAAGACCGTGGTGACGTAGACGATCTCCACCAGCTCGCCCGGGGTGAGCCCGGCCCCGAGCCCGGCCTCCAGGTGGAACTTCAGCTGGGCCGGGGCGTTGCCCAGGGCGATGAGGGCGGCGATGGTGCCGGTCTGGCGGGCGCGCAGGTCCAGGCCGGGCCGGGCCAGGATGTCCCCGTAGCCGAAGTCCACGATCCAGCGCACCATGTCCGGGGCGATGGGGTCGAGCCCGGCGCGCACCGCCGCGAAGGCCCCGGGGTTGAGCCGCTCCAGCAGCTCCAGCCCCTTGCGGGCGGCGTCGGTGTCCGGGACGCGGTCGTTTCCGGCATTGTTTCTGGCGTCGTTCCTGTCGGTGTTCATGTCGGTGTTCATGCTCTGCTCCTTGTGCTGGTTTCGATTCCAAGGCCGGGCCCGGCGCGGCGGCCGGGCGGGCCCCGATTACGTTCATTTTACGTTCATTCCGCGGCCGCCGGGAGGATGTCGGCCAAGACGGTCCCAGAAGGGCGTCCGGAGGGCATCCCGGACGCCCTTCTGGGACCGCCCGGCCGCTCCGGCCCCGCCCCGATCCGGCGACCCCGGCCGCCGTCCCGGCGGGACATCCCGCCGGCCCGGCCCCAACGGGCAAGCGCGGACCAAGGCCCAAAACCCGGCCGCCCAGGGCCCCGGGCAGTCCGTCGGCCCGCGTCCGCGCGCGCCCCGGAACAGAACCGAGGACGTCAACCTGTCCAGCGGCGTCGGCCCCGCGCGGGCGCGGGTCCCGGCTCGCCGGGCCGGATCGCCTGCATCGCTGGACCGTCGGCCCCGCGCCTGCGCGGGGCCCGGCGGGCGGTCCGGCCGTCCGAGGCGGCTCCCCCCGGCTCCCGGGCCACCCGCCCTGGGCCACCCGCCCCCGATCCGCCCGGCCGGGCGGACCGCCGAGGCCGCATCCCGGTCGCACCCCGGCCGCATCCCGGCCGCACCCCGGCCGCACCCCGGCCGCGCCCCGGCCGCGCCCCGGCCGCGCCCCCACCATGCGCCCGGGCCATCGAGGCGTGAAATATATATTTACACCACCATCAATATATTCTATATATCAGTCATGGAACTTCGCCACCTGCGCTACTTCCTGGCCGTGGCCGAGGAGCTGCACTTCGGCCGGGCGGCGGCGCGCTGCCACCTGGCCCAGCCGCCGCTGAGCCAGCAGATCAAGGACCTGGAGCGCGAGGTGGGGGCCGAGCTGTTCCGGCGCAACAGCCGCAACGTGGCCCTGACCCCGGCGGGCGAGGCCCTGCTGGCCCACGCCCGGGCCGCCCTGCGCGAGGCCGAGCGCGGGGCCGAGGCCGCCCGGGCCGCGGCCGCGGGCACGGCGGGCAGGCTCGACCTGGGCTTCGTGAACCCGGCCATGGACGGCTTCCTGTCCCGGGCCATCGCCGCGTTCCGGCGCGAGGCCCCGGACGTGCGCCTGACCCTGCACGAGCTGGGCTCGCGCGAGCAGCTGGAGGCCCTGCGCGCCGGGCGGCTCCACGCGGGCTTCATCCGCCTGGCCGGGCAGGACGTGTCGGGCCTGGCGCACGAGGTCCTGCACCGCGACCGCTACGTGGCCGCCCTGCCGCGCGGCCACCGGCTCACGAAACTGAAGCGCGTCCCCCTGGCCGAGCTGGCGCGCGAGCCGCTCATCCTCTACCCGCGCGACACCGGCCCGGCGCTCTACGACGCCATGCTCGCCGCGCTCCGAACGGCCCTGCCCCCGGGCCATCCGGGTCCGGCCATCGCCCAGGAGGCGCGCAGCAAGCACACCACGCTCTCCCTGGTGGCGGCGGGTCTGGGCGTGGCCCTGGTGCCGGGCGGGATTCAGGTCTGGAGGCGGGAGGGGGTGGTGTTGCGGGAGGTGGCGGGGGCGCTGCCGGACATCGAGCTGGCCGTGGTCCGGCCCGAGCCCGAGCCCCCGGCCCTGGCGCGCCTGCTGGCCGCGGCGCGCGCGGCCGGGCGGGAATAAAAGATTCCGCAGCGGACGACCGGACGGCCGCCGAAGCCCTCCGGCGGCCGGGGCGGGGCGGGACATGTGGGCGGATGGGGAAGCGAGGGCGCGGGACGGACATGCGGACCGGCGTGCGGCCCGGCCACCCGGGACGGGCGGACAGGCCGAAGACGCGGACGCAGGCCCAGGCAGGCGGATCGGATGCGCTCGGGCCGCACGTGCGCGGGGCTACAGG
>JBFWIY010000300.1:0-4418 GCA_050255855.1 Desulfovibrionaceae bacterium | reverse complement strand
GAGCGCGCCCGCAGCGACTACGAGGAGCTGACCCGGGCCCTCCAGGCCAAGTACGGCCCGGGCACGGGCCCGGAGCCGGGCTGCCGGGCCTACGGCGCGGGCGACCGGATCGTGACCTGCTGCCTCACCGGCCAGGACCGCGACGCCCCCACCGTGGGCGTGGTCTACGAGGACAAGGCGCTGGTGGAGACCATGCACAAGCGGTTTCCCGAGGCGGGACGGTAGGCGGCCCCCGCCTCGCCGCCCGCCGAAACGCACGTCCTCGCGGCGGTCCACACGCCGTCCCCCGCGGCGGTCCAATGGGCCGCCGGATGCACCATGAAAAAATGAAAGCGATGCAAAGCGATGGACACGAATCGTCAACTATTCCCCAGGACAGGCGACACCCACACCTGCCACCTCCAGGCCGCGGTCACGAAACCAAACATCATCGTCGGTGACTACACGTATTACCACGACTTCAACGACCCCTTGAAATTCCAGGACCAAAACGTCCTGTACCACTACCCCGTCAACAACGACACCCTGGTCATCGGAAAGTTCTGCTCCATCGCCCACGGGACGAAGTTCCTGTTCAACGGCGGCAACCACAGGAACGACGCCTGCGTCAACTACCCCTTCGCCATTTTCGGAGAGCTGTGGGAACATGCCCTGGATATCACGGCCAGTTGGGACAACAAGGGCGACATCGTCATCGGCAACGACGTCTGGATCGGCTTCGAGGCCCTGATCCTGGCCGGGGTGACCGTCGGCGACGGCGCGAGGATCGGCTCCCGGGCCATCGTGACCCGGGACGTGCCGCCCTACGCCGTGGTGGCCGGGGCCCCGGCGCGGGTGCTCAAAAAGCGTTTCACGGAAGACGAGATCGCCCAGTTGGAGGCCATCCGCTGGTGGGACTGGCCGGAGGACCGCATCAAGCGGGACCTCGGCCTGCTGATGCGAGGGGACGTCGCGGCCCTGCGGCAGGCCGCCGAAGCGGCGGCCGACTGATCGCCGCCCGGCCCGCGCCCCAGACAAACAAAACGCCCGGGACCTTCCGGCCCCGGGCGTTGTTCATTTTCCGTTCCGTTCCCGTCACTTGGGCGCGATGCCCATGCGCTCCTCCAGCTTGGCGATGGCCAGGGTGGTCTTGATGACCGTGTCCGGGTTCAGGCTCATGGTCTGGATGCCGCACTCCACCACGAACTCCGCGAACTCCTGGTAGTCCGACGGGGCCTGGCCGCAGATGCCGATGTACTTGCCCTTGGCCACGGCCACCTCGATGACGCGCTTCACCAGCTTCTTCACCGCCTCGTTGCGCTCGTCATAGACGTGCGCCACCAGGGAGGAGTCGCGGTCCACGCCCAGGGTGAGCTGGGTCAGGTCGTTGGTGCCGATGGAAAAGCCGTCGAACACCTCCAGGAACTCCTCGGCCAGGATGACGTTGGAGGGCACCTCGCACATGCCGATGACCTTGAGCCCGTTCTCGCCCTGCTTCAGGCCGTACTCGGCCATGGTGGCGATGACGTTCTTGGCCTCGGCCACGGTGCGCACGAAGGGGAGCATGACTTCGAGGTTGGTGAGCCCCATCTCCTCGCGGATCTTGAGCATGGCCCGGCACTCCAGACCGAAGGCCGCCTTGTAGCTCTCGGCGTAGTAGCGCGAGGCCCCGCGCCAGCCGATCATGGGGTTGTTCTCCTCGGGCTCGAAGAGCCTGCCCCCCACCAGGTTGGCGTACTCGTTGGTCTTGAAGTCCGAGAGGCGCACGATGACCGGCTTGGGCCAGAAGGCCGCGGCGATCATGCCCACGCCCTCGGCCAGCTTGTCCACGAAGTAGTCGGCCTTGTTCTCGTACCCGAAGGTCATGTCCTCGATGGTGCGCTGGAGCAGCGGGTCCTCCAGGGCGTCGAAGCCGAGCAGGGCCAGGGGGTGGATGCGGATGTAGGAGCTGATGATGAACTCCTCGCGCGCCAGACCCACCCCCGAGTTGGGCAAAAAGCTCTTGTCAAAGGCCTGCTCGGGCGCGGCCAGGTTCAGCATGATCTTGGTGCGCGTGGCGGGCATGGCGTCCAGGTCCGTCTCCACCACCTCGAAGGGGGCCAGGCCGTCGTACACGTAGCCCTCCTGGCCCTGGGAGCAGTCCACCGTGACCTCCTGGCCGGAGCGCAGCCGCTCGGTGCCGTTGACCGCGCCCACCACGCAGGGGATGCCCAGCTCGCGCGACACGATGGCCGCGTGGCAGGTGCGGCCGCCGCGGTTGGTGACGATGGCCGCGGCCACCTTCATGATGGGCTCCCAGTCCGGGTCGGTCATGTCCGTCACCAGCACTTGGCCCGGCTTGAACCCGGCGATCATGGCCGCGGACTTGATGACGTTGACCTTGCCCTGGCCGATCATCTCGCCCACGGACTGGCCGCGCACCAGCACCTCGCCCTGTCCCTTGAGCTGATACTTCTTGAGCTTGGCCTGGTCCTTGCGGGCGTGCACGGTCTCGGGCCGGGCCTGGACGATGAGCAGCTGGCCGGTGTTGCCGTCCTTGGCCCACTCGATGTCCATGGGCTTGTGATACCCGGCCTTGGCCGAATAGTAGTCCTCGATGGTCACGGCCATCTCGGCCAGGCGCAGCACCTCGGCGTCGTTCAGCACCAGGCGGCGGCGGTCCTCCTCGGGCACGGACACGTTCTTGGTGGGCTGCTTGGCGTCGGTGGTGTAGATCATCTTGATGGCCTTCTCGCCCACGCGCTTCATGATGATGGGCTTGAAGCCCTGTTTCAGCGTGGGCTTGAACACGTACCACTCGTCCGGATTCACCGCGCCCTGGACCACGTTCTCGCCCAGGCCCCAGGCCCCGGTGATGAACACCGCGTCCTTGAACCCGGACTCGGTGTCGATGGAGAACATGACCCCGGAGCAGGCCAGGTCCGAGCGGACCATCTTCTGCACGGCGATGGACAGGGCCACGTCGAAGTGGTCGAAGCCCTTGTCCGTGCGGTAGCTGATGGCCCGGTTGGTGAAGAGCGAGGCGAAGCAGCGGTGGCAGGCGTCCAGCAGGTCCTCCAGGCCGCGCACGTTGAGGTAGGTGTCCTGCTGGCCCGCAAAGGAGGCGTCGGGCAGGTCCTCGGCCGTGGCCGACGAGCGCACGGCCACGTCGCAGCCCTTGCCGTACTGGGCCTCCAGTTTGGCGTAGGCCTCGGCCACGGCCCGGAGCAGCTCCTCGGGGAATTCGAGGCTGCGGATATAGGCGCGCACCCGGTGGCCGCGTTCGTTGAGGTTGTCCATGTCGTGGGTGTCGAGCCCGGCGAGCATCTCGCGCAGGGTCGCCTCGGCCCCCTTGTGCGCCAGCAGGGTCCGGTAGGCCTTGGCCGTGACGGCGAAGCCATTGGGGATGGACACGTCCTTGGCGGTGAGGTTCTTGTACATCTCGCCCAGGCTGGCGTTCTTGCCGCCCACCAGGGGCACGTCCTCGATGCCCAATTCGTCGAACCACAGGATAAGGCGTTGATCTTTTCGCATCGCGTTCTCCTTTCCTTGCGAAGCGCGGGCGGGGCGTCCCCGGGACGGGGCGGCGGGCCTGTGCGCCGGGACATGGGCGTGAATCCCCGCAACACGGGGACCACCTATCGCTCATGATAAGACATCCGCGATGGTGGAGCAAGGCGACGGCCCCGGACGGCGGGAAACTCTCATCCTCCCCCCGCGGACCCGCGCTTCACCGGGGTATGGGGACGAAATGCGGCGTTGCGAAGCGCCGGGCGGGCCGGACGGCCGCCGGGGGATGGGGGGGAGAGGGGCGGACGGATCCGGCTGCACGGGCGGGACGGGGCGCGCGGGCGGGCCGGGGCGCACCCCGGCAGGCCGAATCGACGACGCCCGGCCCCCGGCGGGGCGGCCATCCGGCCGGACGCTCTGGGAAACACGGGCCGGCTCCGCCCCCCTGGGCGCGAGCACATGGGCATCGAGGCTCTCGCGGCGGCGGGCGTCGGCCCTCGCCCCCCGCGCGCGGGGCACATGCGCAGGCTTCTGCCCTTGGCGCTGCTATGCGGTCCCTCGCCCCCCGCGCGCGGGGCACATGCCGACGCCACGCCCGGGCGGACCTGGCCGTCACCCCCCCCCTCGTCGGGGCGCATCCCCTGCCCGGCCGCCAGCGGCGGCAGCGGCCCGTCCGGCCGGACCGCGGGGCTGGCGGAATCGCCGGCCCGCCGGACCGCAGGGCCAGCCGGACCACGGGGGGGACTACGGGGCCGTGGCGCGGGGCTGGACCGGGTCGCCTCTCCCCAGCTCTGCACCAAATTCCACGCCCCGACCCGGCCGCTCGCCCTCCTAAGGCCATGCCTCCTCCAGACCCGGCGGCCTGCCCGAGGCCGGAGCCCCGGCCGCGCGCGCCCTGGCCGGACCGGCCCCGGCGTCGCCTCCTTCGCCCCCCCCGCGCCGGTCCAATC
>JBFWIY010000299.1:0-4434 GCA_050255855.1 Desulfovibrionaceae bacterium | reverse complement strand
AACCACCCTTCCGCGCCCGGCGGAAATCCCGGCGCAAAATGGGGGGTCCGGGGGGGCCGCCGCCCCCCCGGCCGCCGCAACGTGGCGCTTGGCCGGCTGGGCGCGAACGCGACCAGGCGGCTTAGCGCCACGGCGTCCTGCACCCGCACGGGGAGGCGTTCCCTGTCGAATGTTCCAGCCCGCCCGGCTACCACAGTCGATCCGCGTAGGCCCGGGGGAGTCCGGCCTGGAGGATTTTCGCCGCGGTGGTGGCGATGTCGTAGGGCACGAAGCGGATCTCCACGGTATGGGTGGAGGGGGTGAAGACGCAGTATTTGGCGTGGTTGTCGCCGTCGCGGGGTTGGCCCACGGAGCCGATGTTGACGATATGTCGTCGGGCCGGGTCCAGGGTGGTGGGGCCTTGGGGCAGGGGGCTGCGCACGATGCGCGGGTGGGGGTCCACGCCGCCCAGGGAGTAGAGTCCGAGTTCGTGGGTATGCCCGGCGAAACAGACGGCTTCGGGGTATTGGTCGAAGCGATGGAGCAGTTCGTCGTCGTCCATGGTGAAGAGGTAGTCGCTCACGCTGTGGGGCGGACAGCCGTGGACGTAGCGCACGCCGCCCAGGGCCAGGTATTCGGGCAGGGCGCAGAGCTGGTCGATGGTGGGTTCGGTGAGCAGTTCGCGGGTGCGGTCCAGGGCGGCGCGGGCCTGGGGGTTGAACCAGGCGCGGGCGCGGCGGTTTTTCAGGCCGCGTTCGTGGTTGCCCAGGCAGGAGGGGATATGGCGGTCCAGGACGATGCGGGCGCAGCGTTCGGGTTCCGGGCCGTAGCCGATGGTGTCGCCCAGGCAGACGATGTCGCCGATATCGAGGTCCGCGATATCCGAGAGCACGCAGGAGAGGGCCTCGTAGTTGGCGTGGATGTCCGAGAGGACGGCCAGGCGGGCGGGCTGGGACATGGTTTCCGGGATAGCCCAAAGCGGGGCGGGCGGCAATGCGGGGCGATCGCTTGCGCTACGGGGCGGTTTCGGGATACGGGAGTATATCTTAGCGAAGAATCGTCGGCCGTTTACGAGGTCGATCCCCGGATAGGTGGCGCGTCATGTCCAAGCTCAAGGCCCTGCTCGTGCATCGTGACCCGTTGTTGCGCCAGGCGCTGCGGCGGGAGCTCACGGCGCTCGGGTTCGTGCAGGTGTTGGGCGAGGCGGTGAGCGCCTTTGAGGCGTTGGAGCTGCTGGAGCACGTGCGCTACGGGGTGTTTTTCGTGGGGGTGGACCTGCCGGAGGGGGTGAGCGGCTTCGAGCTGGCGCAGATGCTCCAGGGCCGCAAGGACCGGCCCGCCCTGGTGCTGCTGGCCGACGACGAATCGTATGCCTACCAGGCCTTTGAGCTGGGGGTGACGGACTATCTCATCTGGCCCCCGGCCGAGGGGCGGCTGGCCAAGACCGCGCAGAAGCTCAAGGATTTCAAGAGCCGTTTCCGTCTGGCCCCGGAGCCCGAGCAGTGGCGGGAGGAGGGCGCGGGCGAGGAGGCGGACGAGCGCACGGTGCGCCTGCCCCTGGACGAGGACGAGCAGGAGGACTTCCTCTCGGCCCTGAAGCAGGCCTGGGACGGCGCGGGCCAGCGCGCGCCGGAGATCGAGAAGCTGGCCGTGACCCAGGACGGCAAGACCATGCTCATCCCCTTTGAGCAGATCATCTTCGTGGAGGCCTACGAGGACTATTCCTACGTGCACACGGCCAGCCAGAAGTTTCTGACCTCGCATCGCCTCAAGGCCCTGGAGGAGCGGCTGGAGCCGCACCGCTTCTTCCGGGTGCATCGCAAGTATCTGGTCAATTTGGAGATGGTCACGGAGATCGCCACCCTGCCGGGCAGCAACTTCATGCTGCGCACGGCGGGGCGCACGCGCATCGAGCTGCCCATCTCGCGGCGGCGCATCGCGCGGCTGAAGCAGTTGCTGGGCTTTTAGGCCGTTTACCGCGCCCGGAGCGCCGCTTACCGAAGAAGGGAGGCGGGACGGGGCGAGGCGGATTAGGAACGGGACGGAGGACGAGGGTGGCGGACGAAAGCGGAGCACATCGCATGCAGCACCCCGACACGGTGGAGAGTCTCCTGGTGGAGGAGCGGGTCTTTCGCCCGCTGCCCCAGCTGGTGACGCGCGCCAATTTCCGTCCCCAGGCCGTGGAGGCCCTGCGCGAGCAGGCGTCCGCCAACCCCACGGGCTACTGGGAGGAGGCGGCGGACGAGCTGGAGTGGTTCCGGCGCTGGGACCGCGTGCTGGACGACTCCGAGGCCCCGTTCTACCGCTGGTTCCCGGGCGCGCGCTGCAACATCGTGCACAACGCGCTCGACCGCCACATCCTGACCCCCAACAAGAACAAGCTGGCGCTGATCTGGGAAGGCGAGCCCGGGGACACGCGCAAGTACACCTATTTCGAGCTCTACCGCGAGGTGAACCGCCTGGCCGGGGCCCTGCGCTCCCACGGGGTGGAGAAGGGCGACCGGGTGGTCATCTACATGCCGCCCCTGCCCGAGACGGCCATGGCCATGCTGGCCTCGGCCAAGATCGGGGCGGTGCACATCCTGGTCTTCGCCGGGTTCTCGCCCAAGGCCCTGCGCGAGCGCATCCGCGACGCCAAGGCCAAGGTGCTCATCACGGCCGACGGGTTCTACCGCAACGGCCGGGTGGTGCGGCTCAAGGACGGCGTGGACCAGGCCCTGATGGGCGGCTGCGCCGACTGCGTGGACACCGTGGTGGTGGTCCGGCGCACGGGCCTGGACGTGGAGATGCTCGACGGCCGGGACTTCTGGTACGAGGAGCTGGTCCGCGGCGAGCGGCCCGAGGCGCGCACCGAGGTCATGGAGGCGGGGGACCCGCTCTTCGTGCTCTACACCTCCGGCACCACGGGCAAGCCCAAGGGCATCGTGCACGGCCACGGCGGCTACATGGTGGGCGTGCACCGCACCCATTCGCTGGTCTTCGACGCCAAGCCCACGGACATCTTCTGGTGCACGGCGGACCCGGGCTGGATCACCGGGCACAGCGGGGCCCTGTACGGCCCGCTGCTCACCGGCACCACCACGGTGCTCTACGAGGGGCACCCCAACTACCCCCAGGCGGACCGGCTCTGGAGCATCATCGAACGCCACGGGGTGAACGTGTTCTACACCGCGCCCACCACGGTGCGCATGCTCATGCGTTTCGGCCCGCAGTACCCCAAGATGCACGACCTCTCCAGTCTGCGCATCCTGGGCAGCGTGGGCGAGCCCATCAGCCCCGAGGCCTGGATGTGGCTGTACAAGCACGTGGGCGACGGCCACTGCCCGGTGCTGGACACCTGGTGGCAGACCGAGACCGGCACCTACATGATCGCGCCGCTGCCGGTGTCGCTGCTCAAGCCCGGCAGCGTGGCCCGGGCCCTGCCCGGGGTGGCCGCGGACGTGGTGGACCGCCAGGGCGAGCCCGTGGAGCCGGGCATGGGCGGGCTGCTGGTGCTGCGCGGCCCCTGGCCCGCCATGATGACCGGGCTGTACAACGATCCCGAGGGCTACAAACGCTATTTCGAGCAGGTGCCCGGGGCCTACGTGGCGGGCGACGTGGCCCGGCGCGACGCGGACGGGTACTACTGGATCAAGGGCCGGGCGGACGACGTGCTCATTATCGCCGGGCATCGCGTGGGCACCGCGGACCTGGAGGCGGCCTTCAGCTCGCACCCGGCCGTGAGCGAGTCCGCGGTCATCGGCGTGCCGGACCGCATCCGGGGCGAGGTGGCCAAGGGCTTCGTGGTCCTGAACCCGGGCTGGGTGGCCAGCGACGACCTGCGCGCCGAGCTGACCCGGCACCTGAAGAACGAGCTCGGCCCGGTGGCCGTGCTCGGGGCCATCGAGTTCCGGGACAAGCTGCCGCGCACCCGCTCGGGCAAGATCCTGCGCCGGGTGCTCAAGGCCGAGGAACTGGGCCAGCCCCTGCCCGACGACCTGGGTTGGGCCTGCGAGGATTAGCGGCCGTTGCAGAGCGGCGCTCCGCGTCGCCGCCGTCCCCATCCGCAGGGCCCGCAAAGCGCCCGCCGACAGCGCAGGCCGCATCTCCCCACGTTTGACCCTTCCGGCCCTTGCGCCGGGCCGCGGTACGCCGTCCGCCCGGGGACAACGCGCGGCGGCCTAATCGCCCTGGTCCGGGTCCCGCTGCCGCACGTATTCGACGAGCTCCCGGCCGAAGTCCGTGGCGGCCTGAAGCGGCCCGTAGTCGTAGCGCTGGTTGTTCAGGAACTGGAGCGCCAGCCAGTCCCGGCCCTGCCGCCCCGGCCGGAGCCCGGAGAAGAAGAACCCCATGGCCTCGAAGTCCCGGCAGAGCGCGGCCGTGGCCGGCTGGAGCAGGGGGAGGTACAGGTACTCGGTCTCCAGGCGGTCGAGCCGCCACTGGCGCAGGAGCCTGCGGACCCGGGCCACCGTGTCC
>JBFWIY010000298.1:0-4439 GCA_050255855.1 Desulfovibrionaceae bacterium | reverse complement strand
AGCATCGACGCCCCCGAGGCGGCCCAGCACGACGAGTTCCGGGGCGTGCCCGGGGCCTTCGCGGCCTCGCTGGCCGGCATCGAGCGGCTCAAGAAGGCGGGCATCGAGTTCCAGATCAACACCACGGTGACGCGCCACAATCTGCCGTATTTCAAGGACATCTTCCAGCTCTGCCAGCGTCTCGGGGCCTCGGCCTGGCACATCTTCCTGCTGGTGCCCACGGGCCGCGCCGTGGAGCTGGGGGCGGAGATCATCACCGCCGACGAATACGAGCAGGTGCTCAACTGGTTCTACGACTTCCGCAAGACCACGGACATGCAGCTCAAGGCCACCTGCGCCCCGCACTATCACCGCATCCTGCGCCAGCGCGCCAAGGCCGAGGGCGTACCCGTGGACTTCGCCACCTTCGGGCTGGACGCCGTGAGCCGCGGCTGCCTGGGCGGGGTGGGCTTCTGCTTCATCTCCCACACCGGCATCGTGCAGCCCTGCGGCTACCTGGAGCTCAACTGCGGCGACGTGCGCCAGACCCCGTTCCCGGAGATCTGGCGCACCTCGGAGCAGTTCCTCAACCTGCGCAACCCCAAGGCCTACGTGGGCAAGTGCGGGGTCTGCGAGTACGAGAAGGTCTGCGGCGGCTGCCGCGCCCGGGCCCAGACCATGAAGGGCCACTACCTGGAGGCCGAACCCCTGTGCTCGTACACCCCGGCCCGGCTGCGCAAGGCCGGAGCGTAAGCCGGAGACGCCCGTGACCCATCCCGTGAGCAAAATGGACGACACCGACAAGAAGATCCTGGGCATCATCCAGTCCGACTACCCCATCGCCGCGCGGCCCTACGCCGTGGTGGGCGAGCGGGTGGGCCTGAGCGAGGACGAGGTCCTGGCCCGGGTGCGGGCCATGCGCGCCGACGGCGTCATCCGGCGCATGGGGGCCAACTTCGGGTCCCGGCAGCTGGGCTGGCGCTCCACCCTGTGCGCGGCCAAGGTGCCCGAGGACAAGCTGGACGCCTTCATCGCCGAGGTGAACAAGCATTCGGGCGTGACCCACAACTACCTGCGCGCCCACGCCTTCAACGTCTGGGTCACCTACATCGGCCGGGACATGGCCGAGGTGGAGGCCGAGCTGGCCGAGATCACGGCGGCCACGGGCGTGCCCGTGCTCAACCTGCCCGCGGACCGCATGTACAAGATCAAGGTGGACTTCGCCATGCATCCCGATGCGGACCCCAACGCGGATCCCGACAACGAGTAACAAGGACACCGCATGCCCCCCGCCCAATCCCCCGGCAAGACCAGGGACGTGATCCTCGCCCCCTCGCTGCTCTCCTGCGACTTCGCCCGGCTGGCCGACGAGCTGGCCGCCCTCCAGGCCGCCGGAGTGCGCTGGGCCCACCTGGACGTCATGGACGGGGCCTTCGTGCCCAACATCACCTTCGGACCATTGGTCATCCAGGCCATGCGCCAGGGCTCGAAACTCTTCTTCGACACCCACCTGATGATCGAGCGGCCCGAGCGCTACGTGGACCAGTTCGCCGACGCGGGCGCGGACCTCATCTGCGTGCACGCCGAGGCCACCGTGCACCTGGAGCGGGCCGTGGCCGCGGTGCGCGAGCGGGGCGTGAAGTGCGGCGTGGCGCTCAACCCGCACACCCCCCTGGACATGGTGCGCTGGCTCATCCCCCAGCTGGACATGGTGCTCGTCATGAGCGTGAACCCGGGCTTCGGGGGGCAGAAGTTCATCCCCTTCTGCCTGGACAAGGTGCGCGAGCTCAAGGCCATGATCGACGCGGCCGGGGCCCGCTGCCTGATCCAGGTGGACGGCGGGGTGACCACGGAGAACTGCGCGGCCCTGGTGGCCGCCGGGGCGGACGTGCTGGTCTCGGGCTCGGCCTTCTTCAAGTTCCCGCCCTACGCCGAGCGGCTCAAGGCCTTCGAGGCCGCCTGGGCCCCGGCCCTGTAGGGACCGCGATTCCTCGCAACAAAACAACGCGGGACGCCCTCGGGCGTCCCGCGTCGTTTTTTCCGTCCGGTCCGGTTCAGCGCCCGGCCAGCGCTCCGCGCAGGTCCGCCTCCAGGGCGGCGTAGATCCCGGCCACGGCCTGGCGGTAGCCCTCCACCAGGGCCTCGGCGTTGCGGGCGGCCAGGGGCGCGCGGCGCTCGTAGTCCTTGGCGAACACGATCTCCCCGCCCCGGCCCGCGTCGTCCACCAGGAAGAACTGCATGCGCACCACGGCCTCGGGCGCGCTCCCGGCGAAGTCGCCGTACAGGGCGTTGAGCACCGGCTCCAGCACCAGGCCGGAGCGGGCCAGGCTGGCGTCCTCCACCACGTGGGCGCAGAGGTCGGCGTCCTGGAGCCACTGGCGCAGCCCCTGGGTGAACATGTCCGCCGGGGGCGTGAAAAAGACGTTGTAGAAGTCCGAGGTCACGTCCGTCTCGCCCATGCGGTAGACCAGCTCCCGGCCCGAATAGTCCGGGGAGACCCGGAAGCGGCGCAGGCGCAGGGTGGCGTCCGAGACCGGGCCCGCCGGGGCCGGGGCGGCCGGGGCCGGACGCGGCGTCGCCACCAGGTAGTAGTGCTTGTCCGCCGGGGCGTGGCGGCCGCCGCCGGGCAGGCAGCCCGCGGCCGGGCCCAGGGCCAGGCCGAGGAGCAGGACGAGGGTGATCTTCAAGTAATTTGCGTGCATGTCGGTCTCCGTGGCGGTTCCGGGAGCTAATGGGAAGGCAGCACCGGGCCGGGGGGCGCGCCGAAGAGCGCGCCCGAGGGGTGGCGCTTGAGCTCCTCGGTGAGCTCGCGCAGGTTCTGGGTCACGCCCCGGACGTTGTCCATGATCTCGCCCACGCCGAGCTGCTGGTCCGCCACCACGGCGTCGATGCGGCTCATGGCGTCGCGGAACCGCGTGGTGGCGGCCTCGAACTCGGCCACGGCGTTGTTGGCCTTGTCCAGGGTCTCGGGCAGCCGCCCCAGGCCGCGGCGCAGCCCCGGGTCGTCCAGGAAGGCGTTCACCTTGTGGGAGGCCTCGGCCAGCTCGCCCGAGGCCCGGGCCAGGCCCCGGAAGGCCTGGACCACGTCCCCACGGGACTCGTCCACCAGGCTGCGCAGGCCGCCCACCAGGGCCGCGGTCTCGGGCAGCAGGCGGTCCGTGCCCGGCGCGCCGAGCAGGCCGTTCACCCGGGTGAACAGGTCCCGGGTCTGCTCCAGGTTCTGCTGCAACAGCTCGCCGATGCGGCGGCCCCCGGCGCGCTCCAGAAAGGCGGCCATGTTCTCGGCCACGGCCCGGAAGCCCTTGAGCAGGCCGGAGATGTCGTCCTTGTTCAGGCCGCCGAGGGCGTAGGACACCCCGGTGACGGCCTGCTCCACCCGGCTCAGCGTGCTCGGGGCGGAGGGGATGTAGGGCAGGCGCGGCTCCCAGGTGATGGTCAGGGGCGGGTTGGCGGCCGGGTCCACGTAGTCGATGCCCAGGACCAGCTGGCCCGTGAGCCCCTGGGAGATGGGCCGCACGCGCAGGCCGCTCTTGATCTCCCGGGCGAGCTGCGCCTCGTTCTCCACGCCCCGGGTCAGGTCCTGCACGGCCCCGTGCTCCATCTCGAACTCCACGTACACGTAGCGCTGGTCGCTGCTGGCGGCGTCCACGTAGCGGCCGGTGACGAAGCCGATGACCCGCACGTTGCCCACCTGCACGCCGCGATACTTGACCGGGGAGCCCACCTCCAGACCGTTGACGGACTCGTTGAGGTAGGTCTCGAAGAGCACCACCTTGCGGAACCAGTTGCCCCCGCCCAGCACCGTAATCACCACCAGCAGCAAAAAGGAGCCCACCAGGACGAAGAGCCCGAGTCGGTAGTGGTCCGAACGTCTCACGCCGCCCCCTCCGGCCGCGCCTGCGGCCCCTTGTCCCGGCGCGGTGCCGGACGTCGATGAAAGAACCGCCGCACGGCGGGATGCTCGCCGTCCCGGGCCAGCTCGTGCGGGTCGCCGATGGCCGCCACGCCGTGGAGCTCGGCGTCCAGCAGCACCACCCGGTCCGCGATGGCCTCGATGCTGGCCAGCTCGTGGGACACGATAACGAAGGTCATGCCCAGGTTGTCGGCCAGGGAGGCGATGAGCCCGTCCAGCTCGGCCGAGGTCACCGGGTCCAGCCCGGCCGAAGGCTCGTCCAGGAACAGGATGTCCGGGTCCAGGGCCATGGCCCGGGCGATGGCCGCGCGCTTCTGCATGCCGCCGGAGAGCGCGGCGGGCATGCGGTGGGCGGCCTCGGCCAGGCCCACCAGGGAGAGCTTGAGCCGGGCCACCAGCTCCACGGCGCGCGGCGGCAGCCGGGTGAACTCCTCCAGGGGCAGCTGCACGTTCTGCAGCACGGCCATGGACCCGAAGAGCGCCCCGCTCTGGTACATGACCCCGAAGCGGCGCAGCAGGGCCCGGCGCTCCTCGCCCTCGGCCCGGG
>JBFWIY010000297.1:0-4440 GCA_050255855.1 Desulfovibrionaceae bacterium | reverse complement strand
CTGGGCCGCGTCCTCCAGCAGGGTCAGCCCGCGCTCGCGGCACAGGGCCGCGAGCGGGCCCATGTCCACGGACAGGCCGTAGATGTGCACGGCCAGCACGGCCCGGGTGCGCGGGGTGATGCGCGGAGCCACGGTGGCGGCGTCCAGGCACCAGGTGTCCTCCCGGCAGTCGGCGAAGACCGGGGTGGCCCCGGCGCGCACGATCTGCTGCACGCAGGAGATGATGGTGAAGGCGGGCAGCACCACCTCGTCCCCCGGGCCCAGGCCCAGGGCGGCCACCAGCACGTCCAGGGCCGCGGTGCCGCTGCTCACGGCCACGCCGTGGCGGCGGCCGCAGACCTCGGCCATGCCCCGCTCCAGCTCACGCACGAAGGGTCCCTCGGAGGAGATCCAGCCCGTGTCCACGCAGGCGGCCAGGTTGCGCTTCTCGGCCTCGCCCAGCAGGGGCACGTTCACCGGGATGAAGTCCTCAGGCATCGGAATCCCCATGCGGACATCGATCCTCGTCCGCCACGCACGGAATGCGCGTTTTGTCGCTGTCCCCCACGTGGGGGCCCTGCTTGATCTCCACGATGTCGCTCTCTTCGAGCATGGTGAAGCCGTGGCCGCCGCGCACGAACAGGGCCACGTCGCCCGGACCCAGGTCCAGGCCGCCCAGGTAGGCCCCGGCCTCGTCGTACACGTCGGTGCGCACCCGGCCCCGGCGCACGAACAGGGCCTCGCAGGTGCGGGTCACCTCGCGGTGGGTCTCGTTGTGCACGTGGGCCGGGATGACGTGGCCCGCGGGCCGGAGCATGGCCCCCATCTGTTGGGAGTAGTCCGGCGGGGTGAAGAACTCGATGCCCCCGGCCGGGACGTGCCCGGCCCGGACCACCACCACGTACTCGCGGCCCTGGCGCACGAAGCGGTCAACCACGGGCGGCCTCCCGTTCGCCCCCGAGGGCGGCCTTCAGGTAGGGCAGCCCGGCCGGGTTGAACCGGGTGAAGTACTCCCGGGCGTCGTCGATCCGGTCGGTCCGGTCGGTCCGGGCGTCCGCGTCCTTGGTCGGGGCCGGAACCGGGCGCAGGTGGCAGGCCGTGGTGCAGACCCTGGGGCAGCCGGGCTCGCCCAGCACCAGGCGGCGCAGGGTCTCCTGGGTGGACGGGGCCAGCCAGACCTCGGAGATGCTCTGCACGTTCAGGTCCCCGAGCTGGTGCTCGGCGTCCTGGTCCACGCAGCACAGGCAGACCCGGCCGTCGAAGGTGACGGTGAAGTCCTGGAAGGGCTTGACGCAATGGCGCACGGTGTAGGCGGCCGTGCGGCTGTCGTTGTGCGAGGCGGGCTGGATGATGTTGTTGATGACGTTGGGGACCACGTTGGGCCGGTGGTCGAAGACCTCGGCGAAGCGCGCCAGGTAGGCCTCGTCCACCTCCTGGTAGCAGGAGCGCATGAGGGCCACCTGGATGCGGAAGTCCGCCGGGGCCAGGGCCGCCAGGCCCCGGATGTTGGCGATGACCGTGGCCAGGTCCGCGCCGCGGGTGCGGGCGTAGACCTCCGGGTCGATGGAGTCCAGGGAGATGTAGATGTGGCGCAGCCCGGCGTCCAGCAGGCGGCGGGCCTTGTCCGCGTCCAGCAGGGTGGCGTTGGTGGCGAAGCTGGCGTCCAGGCCGTTCTCGATGTTGATGTAGCGCAGGATGTCGAAGATCCCGTCGTGCAGCAGGGGCTCCCCGGCCCCGTGCAGCCACTTGAGCTCGTGGCCGTTGCGTCGGCAGTCGTCCACGATCTTCTCCAGGAGCGCGCGGCCCAGACGCCCGCGCGGCCGGGTCAGGTTGCGGTTGCCGCAGTAGGGGCACTTCAGGTTGCAGATGTCGGTCAGCTCCAGGAACACGGGCGGGACCTGGGGAAACAGGGGGGCGGCGAGGTCGGTTCGGCTCATGGCGTGGTCTCCTTGCGGTGGAAATCAGGCGGTCAGGGTCAGCAGGAACACCGCGGCCGCGCCCGGGGAGCCGTTCCCCCGGTAGGGCGCGCCGAGGCAGTCCCGGGCCGGGGCGCAGACCCAGCCATCGGCCGTGAAGCGGCGGTATTCCAGGCTCGCGCTCCGGGCCCCGCTGGCCCGGATGAGCGCCTGGAGCGCGGGTTCGTCGTAGACCCGGAAGTCCGGCCCGCCCGAGGCGGGGTCGCCGTAGGGCGCGCTCACCAGCACCGGGCCGCCGGGCCGGGTGACCCGCAGCAGCTCGGCCAGGGCCCGGGCGTCGCCGCCCTGGGCGGTGTCGCGGTCGTCCAGGTCGCGCCCGGCCTTGTAGCCCTCGGTGGCCATGCCCACGTGCTCGATGGTGGACAGGCAGATCACGGCGTCGAACCAGCCGTTGCGAAAGGGCAGGTCGCGCAGGTCGTGGTACACGTAGGACACCCCCGAGGCGTCGCGGTGGGGCTCCGGATAGAGGGTGGCGATGGTCAGGTCCCGGGGGCGCAGGCGCGCCAGCAGGCCGGGGTGGTTCAGGGCCGACCCGGCGTCCAGCAGACGTCGGGCCCCGCGCACGCCGGACAGGGCCCAGGGGACCTCCTCCACGCGCTCGTCCAGGCCCGGGCCCACGGGCCCCTCGGGCCGGGGCTCGCCCGCCAGGGCCGCCTCGGCCAGGCACTCCAGCACGTCGTCCTTGTGCAGGATGTAGCCCATGGACCAGGCCGCGGGCCGCACGGCGTAGGCCGAGCGCCAGCCGCGCTCCATCTCGGCCGTGCGCTCCAGGAGGCGCTCCAGGCCGCGCACGGCCTCGGCGGTCTCGACCGGGGCGCCGGGCCGTCCGGCCAGGCGGGTCAGGACCGCGGCCGGGGCGGCCAGGTCGCGCCGCAGCCGGGCGTAGTCCAGCCCGTCGTTGCGGGCCACGATGAACTCCAGTTCGGCCAGCAGGCGGCGGGCCGGGTCGGACGGGGCCAGGCGCACGCCCTCGGCGGCCTCGGCGCGGGCCTCGTCCATGCGCCCCAGGGAGCGCAGGCAGCGGGCGCGCAGCAGCCGGACCTCGGGGGCCAGTTCGGCCAGGGGGGCGGGGCGGCGGGGCAGGGCCAGGGCCCGGTCCAGGGCGGCCAGGGCCGCGCCGTACTCGCCGCGCCCGGCCAGGTCCAGGGCCGCGGGCGCGCCCTCCAGGACCGGGAGCTCCGGGGCCGCGGCCAGATGGCGCAGCCGGGCGTCGCCCCGGGCCGAGTCCTTGCGCCAGATCTCGGTGCAGCCGCTGGCGAACTCCAGGCTGTAGCCGCCGCAGGTCTCCAGGATGTGGCTACAGATGTCCGGCCCGTCGCCCTGGTGGCGGCGGCGGTAGCGGGCCACCCCGGGGCTGAAGCGGGCGTAGCAGTCGTGCAGGGCCAGGCGGCCGCCCGGGCGCACCAGGGGGGCCCAGTCGCGCAGGTCGGTCAGGGCCCCGGCCGGGGAGTGGTCGCCGTCGATGACCATCAGGTCGATGGGCTCGCGCCAGTCGCGTACGGCCTCGGTGCTGAAGGCCACCACCAGCCGGGCGTCGTTCAGCCGGGAGAGGGTGCGCTGGGCGG
Organism: Desulfovibrionaceae bacterium; assembly: GCA_050255855.1. Lineage (GTDB taxonomy): Bacteria > Desulfobacterota > Desulfovibrionia > Desulfovibrionales > Desulfovibrionaceae. The sequence goes on along the minus strand of JBFWIY010000297.1, from coordinate 920 downwards.
CCTCCAGGCGTTCGGTGACGATGTGGTCGAGCTGGCCGCTGATGCCTCGGCAGGCGTCGATGCCCACCTGGCGCAGGGCCGGGTTGGCCCGGCCGAGCACGTGCATGCCCAGGCCGTGGAACACGCCGATGGTCACGGCCAGGCCCGTGGTGCGGGCCGCGGCGTGGCGCATGGCGGCCACGTCGCCCTCGGTGAGCAGCCCGGGCACGTCGTCCACGGTCTGGGCCGGGCCGATCCAGGCCGGGAAGAGATAGGGCAGGCCCTGGTCGCGGCGCAGGCGCTGGAGCTCCAGGAACAGCTCGTGGGTGGCGTCGTCCTCCGGGGCCAGGTCCATGAGGCGCAGAACCGGGGTCTCGGCCGCGGCGGGGTCGGCCGCGGTGTCGGTCGCGGACAGGGCGGCGCGGGCGTCCAGGCGCAGGGTTTCAAGGAAGAACATGCGGGGTTCCCTTGGGGTTGTGCGCCGCCGCACGGGGCGGGGCGGGGGGTTGGTCGCGCCGGGTCACGGCCGCCGCTCCAGCAGGGCCGCCACGGCCGCGGCCCCGGCGTCGTCGCGCAGGGCCAGGGCCTGGCGCAGGGCCCGGCGCTGGGCCTCGGCCGTGCGCCGGTAGCGCTCCGGGTCGCTGGCCAGGCCGCCCAGGACCGCGGCCAGCCCGGCCGGGTCGTCGGCGGGCAGGGCCAGGCCCAGGGCGCGGTACACGCTGGTGCGGCCGCCCTCGGCGGGCACGAAGGAGGGCCAGTCCCCGGCCGCGTAGTCGAAATACTCCACCACCGGGATCCCGCGGGCCACGGCCTGGTTGCCCGCGCTGGACGGGAAGACCACGGCCAGGTCCCCGGGGACCAGGGCCGAGGCCAGGCTCACGTCCGCCACGCGGATCGGGGCGTCCGGGGTGTCCGGGGCGTCCAGGGCGGCCAGGGTCTCG
>JBFWIY010000296.1:0-4455 GCA_050255855.1 Desulfovibrionaceae bacterium | reverse complement strand
TCCAACTCCAAGTCCACGTCTTCCCCCCTTGCCCCCCGGGGGGTGACGGCCGAGGAGGTGGCGAGGATCTACGCCGATGTGCTGCCCGAGCTGCCCCAGCCCCGGGTGGTGACGGACAAGATGCGCCGGGAGATCGGGGCCCGGGCGAAGGCCAAGGCCGAGAGACGTAGACCGGAGTGGTGGCGCTGGTACTTCCTGCAGGTGCGGGACATGCCGTACCTGATGGGCGCGGTGAAGGACGACTGGCAGGCGTCCCTGGCGTGGCTGGTGGGGCGGGCGGCCATGGACAAGGTGCTGGGCGGCCAGTACCAGCGCCGGGACGATGCGCCGAGGCGGCCCGAGGCCGGACCGGCCAGGGCGCGGGGGGTGGATGATGAGGCATTCGCCCGGGCCGTGGGAGCGGAGGGCGGCGGATGCGGTTAAGTGGCGGTTAAGATTGAGCAAGGTGCGGTAAATGCGGGGTCAAGTAGAGTCAAGACCAGGGCAAGAGGCGGTCAAGATGGGCGACGGGGAGGTCAAGATGGGCGAGACGCGGAGCGGGGTGGGCCCGGCGGACGGGACCGGCGGGCTGGACGGACACCCGGCCAGGGGCTCGGGGCGCATCGACTCCGAGCTGCTCGTGGATCTGGTGGTCCGCCGGGAGTGGACCCAGGCCCGGGCCGCGGAATTTTTCGGGGTCACGGCGGCGGCGGTGAGCCGGGCGCTCAAGCGGGCCCAGGCCGCGGTCAACAGGGATGTGGCCATGCGCACCGCGCCCGTGCTGCTGGAGGCGCAGGTGGAGACGGGCGCGCGCTTCGAGGCCCTGGTGCAGCAGGCGGAGAAGTTGCTCGGCATGTTCAAGCTGGTGGTGGAGGGCGACCCCTACGACGCGGAGGTCCTCCAGGCCAAGGACAGGCTGCGGCGGCTGGCCGGGCCCAAGGGCAACCTGGCCGACCTGGCCGTCAAGCTGATGGGCGAGGCGCGCAAGCAGGTCGAGTTCTGGTTCGCCGTGCAGAGCAAAATTTTCGATTTGCGGCAGGTCGCCGATTTCCAGCGCGTGGTCATGGAGGAGATCGGCAAGGTCGATCCCGAGCTGCAACGGCGCATCGTGGCCCGGCTCACGGAGGTGCAGGCGTTCCGCTCGACCCTCGATGCCGGAGTTGGGGCAGGGGTGGGGCCGGGCGAAAATTAAAACGTCGGCGCGGCGTTTTGCCTCACAAAACACGGCAACAAAAACGAACGTCACTACATTATATAATATACGGCGAAAAGGGTTGATTAAGCATGACGCATGAGGTAAGAAAAACTCCGGACAGAGGATTATACCGAAAGACGGCTGAAATCGGCCGTCCAAGCGCCGGAGGGACACGACATGGCGACCATCGGATACCTGCGGGTGAGCACGGACAGGCAGGACCTGGCCAACCAGCGGTTGGAGCTGCTGGACTGGGCCAACCGCGAGGGGACGCGCATCGACGAGTGGGTCGAGCGGGAGATGAGCTCGCGGCGGAGCGCGGCGGAGCGCGGCGTGGAGGGCCTGGTGGCCCGGCTCGGCGAGGGGGACACCCTGGTGGTGGCCGAGCTTTCGCGCCTGGGGCGGAGCCTGGGCGAGGTGGTGCAGACCGTGGACCGGCTCGCCGCGGCCGGGGTGCGGCTGGTGGTGCTCAAGGGCGGCATCTCCGTGGGCCGGGAACGGGGGCTGGGGGACAAGATACTCGTGGGACTTTTCGCCCTGTTGGCCGAGGTGGAGCGGGATCTGCTCTCGCAGCGCACCCGGGCCGGGCTGGCGCGGGCGCGGGCCCAGGGCAAGCGGCTCGGGCGGCCCAAGGGCAGCCTGGGGGTCAGCAAGCTGGACGGGCGCGAGGCGGAGATCCGCGAGCTGCTGCTCAAGGGCGTGAGCCTGTCCAGCCTGGCGCGCATCGTGGAGTGCGCCGTGCCGACGCTGGCGGGATTCGTGGACTCGCGCGGGCTGCGGGGGGCGTACAATGAGGGGCGGGCGCGGCGCAAGACCGGCGGGGGCGGCGGGAAGTAGCGGACTGCTCCAGAACTTCATGCTGGATTTGCGGGAGCGGGGCATCGGGGCCGGGGGCGAGGCGGAGCTGGTGACGGCCCCGCCCATGCCCTATCACGATTTCGTCCGCCAGGCCTGGCCCATCATCGAGCCCGGGCGGACCATGGTGGACGGCTGGCACATCGGGGCCATCTGCGAGCACATGGAGGCCGTGAGCCGCTTCGAGATCAAGCGGCTGCTCATCACCATGCCGCCCCGATGCATGAAGTCCATCTGCGTCTCGGCGCTCTTCACGCCCTGGGTGTGGACCTGGGCCCCCATCTACCGTTTTTTTTATGCCTCCTATGACGCCAAGCTCTCCCGCCGCGACAACCAGAAGGCCCGCGATGTCATCACGAGCCCGTGGTATCAGGGGCGGTGGGGCGAGCGGGTGGTGCTGAAAACCGACCAGAACGAGAAGGACAAATTCGAGAACACGGTGAACGGCAACCGCTTCGCCACCTCCGTGGCCGGACGGACCACGGGTGAGGGCGGCGATTTCGTCATCTGCGACGACCCGCACAACGTCAAGGACGCCAGCAAGCGCCGGGACGGCCGGAGCGGCCAGGAGCGCGACGCCAAGCGCAAGGCCGTGCTGGAGTGGTGGGACAATGCCATCCCGAGCCGCCTCAATGACCCCAAGCGGGGCGGGTTCGTCATCGTGCAGCAGCGCGTGCACCAGCAGGACCTGGCCGGGCATGTGCTGGAGAAGGGCGGCTACGTGCACCTGTGCCTGCCCATGGAGTACGAGGGGCGGAAATACTGGACGCCCATCGGGTTCGAGGACCCGCGCACGGAGATCGGCGAGCTGCTGTGGCCGGAGCGGTACGGGCCAAATGAGGTGGCCGATATCAAGGAGTCCATGACCGAGGCCGAGTACGCCGGGCAGTACCAACAGCGGCCCGCCCCGGCCGGGGGCGCGATCTTCAAGGCGGAGTGGTTCAGGACCTGGGTGGAGCTGCCGAGGTTCGAGCGGAGGATTTGGTTCTGGGACACGGCGCAGAAGACCGGAGACGAGAACGACCCGTCCGTGGGGGAGCTGTGGGGCGAGGCGCACAACGGGTTCTACCTGCTGGACGTGTTCCGGGCGCGGCTGGCCTACCCGGACCTCAAGGCGGCCATCAAGCGGCTGCACGAACTGGCCGGGACGGACGAGGTGGTGGTGGAGGACAAGTCGAGCGGGATATCGGTCATCCAGGACCTCCAGGCCGACACCACCATGCCCATGGTGGCCTACAGGCTGCCCGAGGGCGACAAGACGGCCCGCGCCAAGGCCCAGGCGGCCACGGTGAAGGGCGGAAACGTCTGGCTGCCGGAAACGGCGGAATGGAAGGAGTGTTTTATGGAGGAAGTGACTATGTTTCCGGCGAGCGCCTATAAAGATCAAGTGGACGTCATGGATATGGCGCTCGACTATTTTCAGCGCGGGGCGTCCCTGACCCAGGGGCGGGACATGAGCTAGGAGGTGGCGATGGACTTGCAGGTGATGCGGATCGAACGGCTGGAGCGGGTGGCGGACCCGTGGGGGCAGGGAACGGCGGTGTGGAAGGACCGGGTGGCCAAGGCGGAGTACCGGCGCGTGGTGGGCGGGCTGGCCTGGCCCTTCGACGCGCGGCCCGGGGCGGTGGTGGTCCTGGCCGAGCTGGCGGGCCTGGAGCCGGGTATGGAGATCCATGGTGTGGAGGTGGCGGCCGAAGGGGTGCGCGACGACCCCGGGGCACTGCTGCGGCTGGCGTCGGACTGGCAGGTGCGGCTCGGGTGCCTGGGGTGGGTCACGGGCCTGGACGCGCCGGAGATGGCCCTGGTGCACGCCTACAACGAGGAGCGGCGGCGGCTGCGCCAGCCGGTGTTGAGCTGCGCCATGCCGCCTGCGGTGAACGGGACGCGGGGGTTCCGCGGGTATGACCGGCTGCTGGAGCGGCGCACTCGTGGACAGAAGACCCTGACGTTCGGCGAGAAGTCGCTGGTGGCGCGGGAATACAAGGTGCGCCAGCGGGCGGACCTGGAGCGGCGGCTGGAGGTGTTCCCGCTGCTGGCGGCCTTCCTGTGGGCCCTGGCGGAGATCGACCTCAACACCCCGGCCGGGGGGACGGTCCATCGCGCCCCGGCGCGGCGGACCGGAGTGGGAGGGTACTGACCATGGTTGTGGCGCGGCCGGTGGATATCCTGCGGGGGTATCGGGCGTTCGAGGAGGCCCTGGCGGTGAGCCGGAGCGACGTGAAGTCCCTGGTCCGGTTCAATGCCGAGCAGAAATGCGGGGTCATCGCGCGCGACAAGGCCGGACGTCTGCGCGCGGACAAGGCCGAGCTCTGGGAGCTGTACAAGCGGTGGTGCTCGGCCCTGGCGGCGGTCGGGAAATAGCAAGGCGGCGTGGTCGCGCCGAAATGGCGGGTCCTGACGGGCCCGCCATTTTTTATTGTCACGCG
>JBFWIY010000295.1:2653-4455 GCA_050255855.1 Desulfovibrionaceae bacterium | reverse complement strand
CCTGGGCGATGCGCCGGGTCTGACGGATGAGCTTCTGGATGGGCCGGTTCACCATGGTGTGCACGAGCAGGAAGATGGCCAGGAAGGTGGCCAGGAAGACCGTGGCGTCCAGGAGGATGGTGCGGTGGAGGAATTCGTTCCGGCGGGCGTCGGTGGCCCCCAGGGTGACCACCACGTCCAGCAGGCCGAGGACCTTCTTGTCCGTGGGGTGCACGTGGCAGGGGCCCGGGGAGCAGCCTGGGGTGTTGTAGATGGGGGCGATGAGCCCCAGCCGCCGGATGCCGTCCGGCCCGGTGAAGATGCGGCTGCGCTCCATGAGGCTCAGGGTGGCCAGGGGGGGCTCGGTGTGGTGGCAGACCGAGCAGGCCTCGTCCCGGATGTGCGTCCTGGTGTCCACCTCAGCGAGGATGTTGGAGTATTTGATCTCCCCCATCTTGTTGAAGATGCGGACGTGCTCGATGCCTTCCTGGAGGCTGGTGTTGGTGATGATGCTGGCGATGTCGTCGCGCAGGTTGCCCATCATGGCGTAGTGCGCGCCCAGGCGGATGGTGTTGGTGAGCCGGTCCGCGCTCTCCAGGGCGTGCTTCATGTTGGAGGTGGCCTGGTCGTGGACGCTGAACCAGCCGCCCACGCCCATGCCGAGGAGCAGCACCGCGCCGGCGGTGAGGATGATCTTGGCGAAGAGGCTGTTGCGCAGGGCCATGAGTTTCATATCGGCTCCCATGCGGATGAAGCGGATGCAATCTAGAGTATTTTATGCGGGTTTAAGTAAAATGTCCAACGTATTGGCCCGTTGGGACCCGGGAGGGAAAGAAAAAATCATGGCGTTGGAGCTCAAGTGAGGCTTCCCTACGCTCTCGATCCGGCCACAAGGGCGGCGGGTGACGGGCGCGGGGCGGATCGTCGATGTGTTCCGCGCCATCCCCTGACCTGCGAAAACAAGCCCCGAGGAGAATCCCCCCATGAAGCTGACCACACGGAGCCGCTACGGAACCTTGATCGTCCTGGACATCGCGCAGCACGAACAGTCCGGCCCGGTCCGCACCCTGGACATCGCTCTCCGCAAGAATATCTCCATGAAGTACATGGAAAAGATCACCAGCGACCTGCGCATGGGCGGCATCCTGCTGGCCCGGCGCGGCCCGGGCGGCGGCCATATGCTCACCAAATCGCCCGAGATGATCGCCGTGGGCGACGTGGTCCGCATCCTGGACTGGCAGGACCCGGACGAGGAGTGCCTCGGCAAGAAGGAGGACTGCCGCCGTTTCAGCAGCTGTCTGATGCGCCGGCTGTGGGCCGAGGCGGAACGGGCCCTGCTGGAGAGCCTCAACCGGGTGAGCATCGCCGACCTGGTCCGGGACCGCCAGCTCTGCCCGGCCACCAAGAGCCTGCTGGGCGGGAAATAGGGCTGTCCCGCGCGCCGTTTCCGGGCCGGGCCATGGCCTGCGCCCGGGGACGTCTCAGAATGGGGCCGGGAAGGGGCCCGGCCCGGCGTGCGTCCGACGCCCCTTGCCTTTGCCGGACAGGTCTCTTACTCTCCACCCTCGATCTGACTTGATCCGACTTGATCCGAAACTTTCCGAGACGCCGCCGGAACCCGGCGACGGTCCGCCCCGCGTGCGGGCGTCCGGGGCCCCTTCGGGCCGCGTGGAGGATGCGTCGGCGTTCGGGCCGCGCCGGACCTTCCGGTCCCGGCGGTCCCGGCCCGGATGGCCTGGAATCCGATGACGAGACATCCCGTGCTCCGCATGGGGGCGTCCGCGGGAGCGGCCCCCTTCGCCCTGGCCCTGCTGGCCGCCCTG
>JBFWIY010000295.1:0-2553 GCA_050255855.1 Desulfovibrionaceae bacterium | reverse complement strand
GCCGGACCTTCCGGTCCCGGCGGTCCCGGCCCGGATGGCCTGGAATCCGATGACGAGACATCCCGTGCTCCGCATGGGGGCGTCCGCGGGAGCGGCCCCCTTCGCCCTGGCCCTGCTGGCCGCCCTGGCCGTGCTCCTGGCCGCGGGCTGCGCCAAGCTGAACCTGCCGTCCGCCGCCCCGGCGCGGGAGCAGGGCCCCTCCCTGGCCGAGCAGGCCCGGTTCTATTCCTTTTCCGACCGGGACAGCGTGGCCGAGAGCCGACGCATCGACATCCGCTCCCAGGGTCTGCACTCCTGGATGGAGCTGGCCGACGGCCTGGCCGTGAGCCTGGCCTACGTGGGCCGCAAGCCCCAGAACGAGCTGGCCGTGAGCCGGGCCGGGGTGGTGGTCACCTGGGGCCAGCTGCGCCGGAGCCTGGAGGAGCTGAAGGCCCTGCTGCCCAAGCTGGACCGGCGGCCCGAGCTGCTGGCCGAGCGTTTCGCCTGGTATGAGCTGCGGCCCTCGGCCGCCATGACCGGCTACTACACCCCGGAGATCGAGGCCAGCCTGACCCGCCGTCCGGGCTACGACTGGCCCATCTACGCCCGGCCCCCGGACCTGCGCGTCCAGGCCCTGGGCGGCGGGCGTCAGCCGCGGGTCTACCGCATCGACAAGGGCCGGGCCTGCGCGTATTATTCCCGGGCCGACGTGGACCTGGGCGGGGTGCTGGCCGGGCGCGGCCTGGAGCTGGCCTGGGCCCGCAACCCCGTGGACGTGTACTACCTCCAGCAGGAGGGCTGCGGCCGCCTGCGCCTGCCCGACGGCACGGTGCGCGACGTGGTCTTCGCGGCCAGCAACGGCCTGGAGTTCGAGTCCGTGAGCCGCATCCTGGCGCGGCGCGGGCTGCTGGCCCCGGGCCGCCTGGGCCAGAAGGACGTGTACGCGGCCTACGCCCGGGACCCCGCGGGCGTGCGGCGCGCCATGGCCGAGAACCCGCGCTACGTGTTCTTCAGCCTGGCGGACCGGGCGAGCATCGGCTCCCTGGGCGCGCCGCTCTCCCCCATGGTCAGCGTGGCCACGGACCCGGCGGTGCTGCCCCTGGGCGCGCTGTTCGTGGTCCAGGCGCGCATCCCCGGGCCGGGCGGGGAGGGCGTCCGCGACATGCGCGGGGTGGTGCTGGCCCAGGACGCGGGCCGGGCCATCCGCGGCGCGGAACTCGACTTCTATACCGGCTTGGGGCACGATGCGGCCCTCGTGGGGTCGGGCATCAGCGCCCGGGCCCGCGTCTGGCTCCTGCTCAGCCGCGGGGCCGTCGGCAAGTAGAACCCCCGCCGGGCGCGTCCGGCGGACAACCCCCGAGGAGTCTGGAAGATGCCTCGCTACGAAGCGGTCATCGGCCTGGAAGTCCACGCCCAGCTCAAGACCGAATCCAAGATCTTCTGTTCGTGCTCCACCGCCTTCGGCGCCGAGCCCAACACCAACGTCTGTCCGGTCTGCTCGGGCATGCCCGGCGTGCTGCCGGTGATGAACGAAAAGGTCCTGCGCTTCGCCGCCATGATGGGCCTGGCCGTGCACTGCACCATCAACCGCACCTCGGTCTTCGCCCGCAAGAACTACTTCTACCCGGACCTGCCCAAGGCCTACCAGATCAGCCAGTACGAGCAGCCCATGTGCGAGCACGGGTACGTGGACATCGTCACCTCCGCCGGGGCCAAGCGCGTGGGCATCACCCGCATCCACATCGAGGAGGACGCGGGCAAGTCCATCCACTCCCCGGGCGAGAACAAGAGCTTCGTGGACCTGAACCGCACCGGCGTGCCCCTCATCGAGATCGTGAGCGAGCCGGACATGCGCTCCGCCGAGGAGGCCGTGGCCTACCTCAAGAACCTGCGCGCCATCCTGCTCTACCTGGGCATCTGCGACGGCAACCTGGAGGAGGGCAGCTTCCGCTGCGACGCCAACGTGTCCATCCGCCCGGTGGGCCAGGCCGAGTTCGGCACCCGCGCCGAGCTCAAGAACATGAACTCCTTCCGCAACATCCAGAAGGCCATCGACTACGAGATCCAGCGCCAGATCGACCTGGTGGAGGACGGCGGCGTCGTGGTCCAGCAGACCCGGCTCTTCAATCCGGACAAGGGCGTCACCGCGCCCATGCGCGAGAAGGAGGAGGCCCACGACTACCGCTACTACCCGGACCCGGACCTGGTGCCCATGGTGGTGGAGGACGCCTGGGTGGAGGGCCTGCGCGCCGGGCTGCCCGAGCTGCCCGCCGCCCGCAAGGCCCGGTTCGCGGCCGACTTCGGCCTGTCCGAGACCGACGCCGAGGTGCTCACGGCCGAGCGGGCCGTGGCGGACTTTTTCGAGGGCGCGGCCCAGGCCTTTGCCGGCGACCCCAAGAAGGTGGCCAACTGGGTCATGGGCGACGTGCTGCGGGTGATGCACGAGACCGGGCTCACCCCGGAAACCGCCCAGGGCACGCCCGCGGCCTTCGCGGCCCTGGTGGCCCTGGTGGAGGAGGGGAAGATCAGCGCCAAGTCCGGCCACGTCATCTTCCTGGAGGTCTGGCGCGACGG
>JBFWIY010000294.1:0-4478 GCA_050255855.1 Desulfovibrionaceae bacterium | reverse complement strand
TCCGCACCTTTCACCCGGCCGTGCGCGAGGACCAACTGGACCTGAGCTGGTTCGGCGCGGCCGAAGACGTCGAGGCCCCGGGCGGCCCCTTCGCCCTGAAGGAGTCCGTCCTGTTCATCACCAAGGCCCCTGCGACCAACTAAGGAGGACGCCATGCGCTTCCAGCAGAGGAAGATGATGCGGCTGACGATGACCGGGCTTCTTGCCGCCCTGGCCCTGCTCGTCTGCCTCGACCTGGCCATGGCCCAGGATTCCACGGAAACCGACGACACCGCCGCCCCGGCCCTGGCCAGCGCCATCGCCGTGGACCGCGCCCAGAGCCTGGCGGACCTGGCCGCTGCCCAGCCCTCGCCCGAGGTGGAGGCCGCCCTGGCCGACGTGGCCACGGCCCAGGCCGCCCTGGACGCGGCCCTGGAAACCCAGGATCCCGCCGCCATCGCCACGGCCCAGACCGCCCTGGACGACGCCCAGGCCCTGGCCGACGCGGCCGTGGCCTCGACCGCCAGCATTTCCGCCGCGGACGTCGCGGCCATGCGCGACGACGGCATGGGTTGGGGGCAGATCGCCCAGGAACTGGGCCTGCCCCCCGGCGTGCTCGGCATGCGCTACAGCTACGGCGTGCAGACCCAGACCCGGACCCAGGCCCAGAGCGTGACCCAGAGCCAAACCCGCAGCGCCGTGGCCTCCGGCTTCGGGCTCACCGCCCGCAACACCAAGCAGGCAGGCACCGAGACCCCCGGCGTGGGGCTCAAGTCCGGCCAGATCAGCAGCAGCGGCAACGCCCTCGGCCTGGGCAAGGCCCAGGCCTCCGCCCGGGGCGCCAGCGGAAGCAACGGCCGGGGCAACGGCTCCGGCGGCGGTTCGGGCAGCGGTTCCGGCTCCGGCGGCTCCGGATCCGGCGGATCCGGCTCGGGCGGCGGACACGGTGGCGGACACGGTGGTGGCAACGGCGGCGGGGGGGGAGGCGGCAAGGGCGGCAACTGAGCCGAATCCCTTGGCCCCGTCCCGTCGGCCGCAAGGGCCCGCTCTTCCGGAGGGCGGGCCCTTTTTTCGGGCCTGGGCCCGGGGCGTCCGGGGTCAGGCCCCGGGCCGGGCCAGCTCGCGGTACAGGGCGGCGTAGGCCGCGGCCTGGGCCTCCAGGGAATGCCCGGCGCGGATGCGCTCGCGCCCGGCCGCGCCCAGGCGGGCGCGCTCTTCCGGCGGCAGGGCCAGCAGCTCCAGCACGGCCCGGGCCAGGGCCTCGGGGTCCTCGATGGGGACGACGCGCCCGGCCTCGGCCACCAGCTCCGCCGTGGCCCCGGCGTCCGTGGCGGCGCAGGGCAGACCGCAGGCCAGGGCCTCGGCCACGGCGTTGGGAAAGCTCTCCCCGCGCGAGGCGCTCACGGCGAGGTCGGCCGCGGCCAGCAGCCGGGGCATGTCCCCGCGCTGGCCCAGCAGGCGGACCGGGGCCAGGGAAGCCGCATCCCCGGCCCGGCCGGAGAGCCCGGCCGCGGCCAGCAGGGCCGCCAGCTCCGCGTTGCCCGGCTCCATGCCCCGGCCGCACAGCAGCCAGCGCGCCTCGGGCCACGCCGCCAGCACGCGCGCAGCCGCGCCGAGCAGCCCGGGCACGTCCTTCATGGGGTCGAAGCGGGCCGCGGTCACCAGCACCGGGGCGTCCGCGGCGAGCCCCAGCTCGGCCCGGACCTCGGCCCGGGCCACGGCGTCGGGCCGGAACAGATCCGCGTCGATGCCGTTGCCGATGACCTCGGCCCGGCGCGGGCGGTAGCCCAGGCTGCGGTGCCAGTCCAGGGCGGCGCGGGAGTTGGCCAGCACGCAGGCGGGCCGGGCCGAGAGCCGGGCGCAGGCGCGCAGGGTCAGCGCCGTGGTGCGCGGGTAGCGGGCAAGGTCCATGTAGGCGCAGCGCAGGTTCCAGACCACGGGCGGCCCGCCGCCCAGGGGCCGGGCCAGGCGCGCCCCGAGCAGGCCGAGCAGGTCGGCGTGGTAGAGCCAGGTCTGGAGCAGGTGGGGATCGAAGCGCCGCAGCACCCCGCGCAGCCGCCAGAGCCCGCCCGGGGTGGGGCGGCCCCGGCGCATGTCCAGGTGCGCCACGGGCACGGCCAGGCGGTCCAGCTCCGCGGCCATCCAGCCCGGCGGCACCAGGCTGACCACCAGGGGCTCGAACTCGGCCCGGTCCAGGCGCGAGAGCAGACGGGCCAGGGCGGTCTCCGCCCCGCCCGTCTCCAGGGCGGTGATCAGGTGCAGAATCCTCACGGAATCCTCAGGGACGGCCGGGTCATGCGCTCCTCCCAGACTGGCCGGAGCATAGGGGGACCGGCCCCGGGGCGTCAAGCCGCCCCCGACGCCGCCCACGGCCAAGCCGACACCGGACCGACGCCGAAGCGCCGCCCGAGGCCGCCGGGCCCAGCGGGGACGCCGGGGCGTCGGCAACAACCCTTGGTTTGTTTTTCCCTGTCGGCGGCCGGGGCGCGGGCGGCCACGATGCTCCCCAGGGATACCCCATAAAAAGCCCCCCGGATAGGTGGGGTATCCGGGGGGCGGCAGGGTGCAGGACCCTGCGGAGAAATCCGGTCCGGCATTGCGTGCCAGGGGTTCTGGCGCGAGGGGACGAGACGCAGGCCAGAGAACCGGACCCCCGACGCCCGGTTCGGGCGGCAGGGCCCATATCGAATAGCGAGATCCCCCCGCAAAGTCCAGGGGGTCGCCTCGAATCCGGCGGAGAAAACTCCAAGTTTGTCCGAACGCCCCGGATGGGGCCAGCGCGGCCCGGGCCCTCAGCCCGCCCAGGTCTCCAGGTCGATGATGCCCAGGCGCGCGGCGTGGCGCACCAGGTCAATGGTGTTGGACAGGCCGAGCTTCTTCATGAGGTTGGCCCGGTGGTTCTCCACGGTCTTGGGGCTGATGTAGAGGCGGTCGGCCACCTCGCGCGTGCTCAGCCCCTCGGCCAGCAGGCGCATGACCTCCTGCTCCCGGGTGGTGAGGGCCTTGAACGGCTGGGGACAGCGCTCCTCGCACTCCCCCCCGCCGGCGCGCATGAGCTTCTCCACCACCTCGTTGGAGAGCGACCCGTCCAGAAACACGTCGCCCTGGGCCACGGTGCGCAGGCCCAGCAGCAACCCCTCGCAGGCCGAGTCCTTGACCATGTAGCCCGTGGCCCCGGCCCGGAAGGCCTCCACGATGTAGTCCAGGTTGGAGTGCATGCTCACCACCACGGAGCTGGCCCCGGGCAGCTCCTCGCGCAGCTCGCGGATGAGCTGGATGCCGCTCTTGCCGGGCATGGAGATGTCCACCAGCACGATGTCCGGCCGCACGTCCCGGGCCAGATCCAGGGCCTCCGCCGTGCTGCCGGCCTCCCCGACCACGGTGAAATCCTCGCTACGCCGGATCAGGGTCTTGAGCCCCTCGCGAAACAAGGGGTGGTCATCCACCACCATGATCCGTTTTTTTATAGAATCGCCTGTCGTATCGGCCTGTTGCACTCGCTTCTCCCCCTCGATCCACGTCAAACCGCGCTCGTACATTCAATACCGGATACCGGCAAAAAGAACAATGCGCAAATCGGCAGGTAAGTCCTCACGCCCGAGGGCGTCAGGCCGGAGGCACGATGTTCAGGGACCCCCGTCCCGCCGACTTGGCCGAGCGCACGGCCCGGCGCAGCCGACCCACGAAACTGTCCACCGTGTCGGCCTCGCCCAGGACCGTGACCGCAAAACTGGCGGTCAGCCCCTGCACGCCCTCGCCGTCCGGCCCCTCCACCCCGAGCCCGGACACCACGTCCTGCAACTTGCGGGCGCACACTTCGGCCTGGGCCAGATCGGCGTGCCAGGCCAGCACGATGAAGGTGCCCCCGCCCCAACGGAAAAACATGTCGCTGCGCCGGATCTGCGTCCGCACGCGGCGGGCCAGGTCCACCAGCAGGCGGTCCCCGGAGCGGTAGCCCTGGCGCACGTTGATGTCGTGGAACCCGTCCAGGTCGAACAGCACCCCGGCCATGGGGGTGTGGTAGCGGCGCACCTGCTCCACGGTGCGCACCAGCACCTCCTCCAGCATGCGCCGGTTGTGGGCCTTGGTGAGGTCGTCGATGGTGCGCATCTGCTCCAGGCGCTCGGTGAGCTCCGCCACCTCGCGGCTGCGCTGGCGCAGACGCGAGGCCAGGGAGCGCAGCACCAGCACGGTCTGCCCCACCAGCAGCACCAGCCCCAGCCCCATGAGCCCGGCGTAGATGTCCTGGACATCCACGTCCGGCACCGCCCCCTCCACGCGCTGGAGCACCAGGCCCCCGGCCAGGGCCAGGGCCAGCAACACCACGGTCAGAATGTACAGGGCGACAGTGGAGCCCTTCATCCCCCCCTCCGGAAATCGACGGTCCGACGCCGCCCCACAGGGGACGCCGCGGAACAACCCCCCGCACGGGCCATTCTCCCTCAACGTATCCGGCCCGACGGAAAAAATCCAGCCCCGGCCCGGGTCTCATCCCGAGG
>JBFWIY010000293.1:0-4555 GCA_050255855.1 Desulfovibrionaceae bacterium | reverse complement strand
CGTGGACATGACCAGCGAGGCCATCACCGGCGTGGTGCGCGTGGAGGACCGACTGGTCCTGGTGCTGGACATGGAGAAGATCCTGGCCGAACTCTCGCAGGAGGACACCCCGGACGTCTGCGCCCAGCACCCCACCAACGTCTGCGTCAAGCAGGGCCAGTACCGGGCCATCATCGCCGACGACTCGCCCTCCATCCGCCGCCTCATCCAGGGCATCCTGGAGCGGGCCGGGTTCGAGGTGCAGGCCTTCCAGAACGGCCGCGACGCCTGGGAGCGGCTGCTCGCCATCAAGGAGCAGGCCGCCGGGGAGGGCCGCCCGGTGACGGACTACGTGGACCTGCTGGTCTCGGACATCGAGATGCCGGGCATGGACGGCCACAGCCTGACCCGGAGCATCAAGGAAGACCGGGCCCTGCGGGAGCTGCCCGTGATGCTCTTCTCCTCGCTCATCACGGACTCCCTGCGCCACAAGGGCGAGGCCGTGGGCGCGGACGCCCAGATCGCCAAGCCGGACATCACCCTGCTGGCCGACCGCGCCCTGGAGATCCTGCACCAGCGCGGCCAGAAGCCCCTGGTCTGATCGTAGACCGATCGTAGTCTGATCGTGGCCCGACCCGGGCCTTGCGGCCTGGCCGTGGCCCGACCCTGGCCTGATCCGGCCCCCGGCTAATCCTCGCCCTCGGGTTTGCGCGGCTGCGGCGCGCGGCGCTTGGCGGGCCGACGGCCCGATGCGCCACCCGATTTCCCGCCGGATTTTCCGCCCGTTTTCCCGCCCGGCTTGCCGCCCGAATGCCCGCCCGGCGCGCCGCCGGACCGGCCCTTGGGCCGTCCGCCCTGGCCATCGCCCTTGCCCCCGCCCTGGCCATTGGCCGAGCCGCCGCCCTGGCCGCCCTTGCCGCCCTCGCGGCCTGAGCCATCGCCCTTGCCGCCCTGGCCGCCCTCGGGCTTGCGGGCCCCGCGGCGGCCCGGGCCGCGGTAGGGGGCGCGCGGGGCGCGGGGTTTGGGGGCCTCGGCCGGGGCGTCGGATTCGCCCACCCCGCCCTCGGGCCCGCCCGGGAGCCTGGGCCCGGACTCGGGCCCGGATCCGGACGCGGATCCGGACGCGCGCCCGGCCCCGCCCCGGGAATGGCGGCCCGCCCGGCCGCCCCGGCCGCGCGCCGGGGCCTGGTCCGCCTCGGGCTCGTCCCCGGCCAGGGAGAGGTCCACCTCCAGCCGCTCCAGGCTCACGGACTCCAGCATGACCCGCACCCCCTGGCCCATGCGGAAGCTGCGCCGGGTGCGTTGGCCCATGATGATCTCGTCCCCGGGCCAGTAGGTGTAGTAGTCGTCGTCCAGGCTGGAAAGCCGCACCATGCCCTCGGCCATGACCTCGGCCATCTCCACCCAGAAGCCCTGGTCGCCCAGGCCCGCCACCACGCCGTCGAAGCGCTCGCCCACGCGGTCCAGCAGGAAGAGCGCCGCGGCGCGCTTGTCGGTCTCGCGCTCGGCCTCCACGCTGACGCGCTCGCAGGTGTTGATGGCCTGGGCCACCTCGCCCAGGCGCTTGCGGCCCAGCACGGGCTGGCCCGCGTCGCCCAGGGCGTGCTTGAGCTGGCGGTGCACCACCAGGTCGGCGTAGCGCCGGATGGGCGAGGTGAAGTGGCAGTAGGCCTCCGAGCCCAGGCCGAAGTGGCCCTGGTTGTCCGGGGCGTACTTGGCCTGCATCATGGCCCGGAGCAGCAGGCGGTTCACCAGGTATTCCTTGCTGGTGCCGCGCACCTGGGCGATGAGGGCCTGCAGGGCCGGGGGCGTGACCTCGCGCGGGGGGATGAACCCGGGCAGGGTGCGGGTGAGGATGTTGAAGAGCGTGGCCAGCTTCTGCTCGTCCGGCTCGGGGTGGATGCGGAACAGGCAGCCCTGGGGCCCGCCCTCCAGAAAACGCGCCACGGCCTCGTTGGCCGAGACCATGAACTCCTCGATGAGCTTGTGGCCGAAGTGGCGCACGGCCGGGTGGATGTCCTGCACCTGGCCGTCCGGGCCGCACTTGATCTCGGCCTCGGGCAGGTCGAAGTCCAGGCTGCCGCGCTCGCGGCGGCGCTGGTTCATGAGCCGGGCCAGGGTCAGGGCCTCCTCCAGCATGGGCAGGTTCGCGCCCAGGCCCGCCCGCGCCTCGGGGTCCTTGTCCAGCAGGGCGCGGCCCACCTGGGTGTAGGTGAGCCGGGCGTGGCTGCGGATCACGGCGTTGTAGAACCGGGCCTCGCCCGGGTCGCCCTTGGGGTTGATGTCCAGGGCCACGGCCATGGCCAGGCGCGGCACGTCCGGGTTCAGGCTGCACAGGCCGTTGCTGAGCCGCTCCGGGAACATGGGCTCCACGGACATGGGGAAATAGTAGGAATTGCCGCGGCTCAGGGCCTCGCGGTCCAGGCCGGAGCAGGGCCGCACGTAGTGGGCCACGTCGGCGATGGCCACCCACAGCCGCCAGCCCTTGCCGCGTTTCTCCACGCACACGGCGTCGTCGAAGTCCCGGGCGGTCTCGCCGTCGATGGTCACCAGGGCCAGGTCGCGCAGGTCCTTGCGGCCGCGGAAATCGGCCTCGTCCGGCCGCTCGGGCAGGGCCGCGGCCTCGGCCAGGGCGGCCTCGGAAAAGACAGTGGGCACCTGGTGGTTCACCTTCACCACGGCCTCCTGCACGGCCATGGACAGCTCCGAGCCCAGGATCTCCAGGACCCGGGCCTCCCAGAGGGCCGTCTCCAGCCGCTCCCCCGGGGCGGCCAGCACCACGTCGCCGGGGCGCAGGTCGCGGTCGGTCCGCAGGCCCGAGGCGTCGGCCATGAGCCCGAAGGCCAGCTTGGGGTCCATGGGGCGGCAGAGCCAGCGGTCCGCGCCCACGCGGCGCATCACCTTGGCGGGGAGGGACTGCCGCCCGCGCTCCAGGATGCGCACGATGCGGCCCTCGTGGTGGCGGCCCGGGCGCTCGCGGGTGATGGCGGCCACCACCCGGTCGCCGTGCCAGGCCCCGGCCTGGTCGCGCTGGTCCACGTACACGTCCTTGCGCCGGGTGTCGTCGGGAATGACGAAGCCCGCGCCGGAGCGGGTCACCTCCAGCCGGCCGGTGACCAGGTGCATGCGGTCGGCCAGGCCCCAGGCGTTGCGGATGCGGATGATGCGGCCCTGGGCCGTGAGCTGGTCCAGCACCTCCATGACGCCCTGGCGGTCGCGCTTCTTGAGGCGCAGGGCGGCCAGGACCTCGGCCATGGTCAGGGGCTTGGTGCGGTCGCGGAAGAGTTTGAGGATGGGGGCGGCGTCGGGCGCCGCGCCGGGCGGCAGGTCGCGGCCGTCCCGGCGGCCCCGGTGGGGGGCGGTGTGGGGGGTATTGTCGTTCTTAGGTCGTCTCGGTTTTCTGCCCATGGGGCTCCTTGTCCCGATCGTCCCGGGGCTCCGGGCCGGAATCCGGCTCGGCGAGCGGGCTCGGGAGGGGTTCGAAATTGGGGTCGTCCAGTTCGGACGCGGCGTCGGGCTCGGCCAGGTCCATGTCCTGGTCCATGTCCGCGGTCCGGGAGGCGGCGGGCGCGCCCGCGTTCAGTTCGGCGAAGCGGTCGGCCCACCACAGGGGGAAGGGCCGGGGCGCGCCCAGGGTGGGGCCGAAGCCCACCACGGTCTCCAGACAATGGAAGGCCGGGGTGGCCATGGGGCCCAGCTTCACGGCGTCCTTGGCCGTGCACAGGATGAAGCGGCAGCCCAGGTCCCGGGCGCGGGACTCCAGGGCCGCCACGTCGCGCCGGGTGAAAAGGTGATGGTCCGGGTAGCCCACCTGGGCCGCAGGACCGTTGCCCAGCAGACGCGCCGCGGTCGTCGCCACCTGGCCGGGGTCGGCCACGCCCGTGGCCAGCAGGTAGGGCAGGCCCTCGAAGTCCCGCCGCGCCTCGCCGCTGACCAGGTTGCGCACGCCCACGGGGCGCAGCTGCATGGAGAAGATCGGCCGCCGGAAGCCTCCCAGCCGGGCGCGCAGCCGGTCGGCCAGGTCCTTGAAGCGGCGGTTGCCGCACTTGACCAGAAAGGCGTCGGCCCGGCCCAGGGCGGCCGCGGCCTCGCGCCAGGTCCCGGCCGGGCAGACCCGGCCCCAGCCCGGTCCCACGTCGTGCGGGGTGAGCAGGCAGAGGTTCAGGTCGCGCTGCACGGCCAGGTGCTGGAAGCCGTCGTCCAGCACCAGGAGCCGGGCCCGGAAGCGCTCCACGGCCAGGGCCCCGGCCCGGCGGCGCACCGGGTCCACCAGGACCCGCGCCCCGGGGTTGGCCCGGGCCAGGAGCAGGGGCTCGTCCCCGGCCTCCTCGGCCAGGGCGTCCGGGGCCACCAGGTAGGGGTAGCGCTCGGGCCGGGCGCGGTAGCCCCGGGTGAGCAGGGCCGCCGGGATGCCCCGGGCCCCGGCCCAGTGCAGGAGCCAGCCCGAGAGCGGGGTCTTGCCCGAGCCGCCCCAGCCGATGTTGCCCACGCTCACCGTGGGCACGGACGGCCGCCAGGACCGGAGCCAGCCCCGGACGTAGGCCTGCTCGCGCGCGGCCATGAGCGCGCCGTAGAG
>JBFWIY010000292.1:0-4592 GCA_050255855.1 Desulfovibrionaceae bacterium | reverse complement strand
GCGGCCGAGGGGGCCTGGCGGGTGCTGGGCAACCTTCCATATAATGTGGCCTCGCGCATCATCTGGGACATGGCCCCGCGCATGGCAGGGCTGTCCTGCGCCGTGTTCATGGTGCAGCTGGAGGTGGCCGAGCGGCTGCGGGCCGAGCCGGGGGGGAAGGTCTACGGGGCCCTGGGGGCGTGGGTGCAGGCCTTCTGCCGGGTGCGGCTGCTCTTCAAGGTGGGGCCGCACCTGTTCCGGCCCCGGCCCAAGGTGGAGTCCGCCGTGGTCCGGCTGGAGGCCAGGGCCCCCCGGGCGCATGCCGCGCCCCCCGAGCGTCTGGCCGGGATCATCCGCCAGGCCTTTCAGAACCGGCGCAAGCAACTCCCCGGGGCCCTGGGCCCGCTGTGGACCCCGGCCATGGCCGGGTTGCTTGAACAGCTTGGAATTCCGAGCACAATTCGTCCGGAACGGCTGTCCAGCGACCTGTTTTGGGCCCTGGCCGAGGCAAAAACACCCGAAAGTTGAGCAATGGCGGGGGTTGTTGCCTATTGACTTCGCCCGCGGATTTCTGTTTTAACGGGGCCGAACGCCGGGAGGTCCCGTGGGGCAAAGTTTTTGACGCTTTTCCCGGAAGGCCCCCTGGACAGGGCGTTGAGATTCCATTAAGGCGGTAGGGAAACGTGCCGACAGGCCCGCAATGCCGACCCTGAGCGGCTGCAACCGGGCTGGACCGACACTAGAGGGTTCAACATCTATGAGGAGGAAGGACTGATGACGAAGGCTGACCTGGTAGTCAAGATCGCGGAAAAGGCCAATCTGACCAAAGCCAATGCCGAGCGTGCCCTGAACGCTTTCCTCGAAACCGTCGAGGGCACCCTGGTGAAGGAAGGCAAGCTGACCCTGACCGGCTTCGGCACCTTCGTGGTCGAGAAGCGCAAGTCCCGCGTGGGCCGCAACCCCCGCACCGGCTCCGAGATCAAGATCCCGGCCACCAAGGTGGTCAAGTTCCGTCCCGGCAAGCTTCTCAAAGAAGCCGTCAAGTAAGGACGGGAGGCAAGCATGCTTCACGGTGAGACTATCCACAGTCCCCTGCCGCAGGACATCCCCTGGTGGATGCCCGACCACAGCGTCTTTTTCGGTGTACTGTACATCGTCATCGCCATCATTGGCCTGGGGGTGGGGTACACGGTTCTCAAGTCCTGGTGGCAAACCCGCGCGTAGGGTTTTCCTTCAGGCGGCGGACCGACCCGTCGCGCCTCCTCAAGGAACCCAAGGGCTGCCCGGTCTGAATGTCGGACAGAGAGCAAAGAGGCAATTTGCCGGAATATTTCGGCAAATTGCCTCTTCTCTCTATGAGGATTTTATCCTTGCCACAGCCCGGAAAAATCTTTAAAATCTTTGATTCCGTACCGCGCCCCATACGGCGCCCTGGGAGGTGATTTCCTTTGCCCGGCGTATACCTCGATGATTCCGACAACTTCGACGTGGCGCTGCGCCGCTTCAAGAAGCAGGTGGAAAAGGCCGGAGTGCTCTCCGAGCTGAAGAAACGCCAGCACTACGAGAAGCCCAGCGTGCAGCGCAAGAAGAAGAAGGCGGCCGCCAAGAAGCGGCTGGCCAAGAAGATGCGCAAGGTCAACTCACGGTGATCACCGCCCCATGAAACTCGCCCAGCGGATCGAACACGACTTCGTTGCGGCCTACAAGTCCAAGCAAACGGTCAAAGTGGCCGTCTTGAGGATGCTCAAGACGGCCATGACCAACCGCGAGAAGGACGTGCGCCGCGAGCTTGAGGATGCCGACATCCTCGACCTCATCGCCAAGCAGGTCAAACAGCGCAAGGAATCCATCGAGCAGTTCGACGCCGCCAAGCGCGCCGACCTGGCCGACCGGGAGCGCGCCGAACTGGCCGAGCTCGAAGGCTACCTGCCCCGCGCCCTCACCCCCGACGAACTCGCCGCCGCCATCGACGCCCTTATTTCCGAGATCAGGGCCGAGACCGGCGCCGCCACCATGAAGGACATGGGCCGCGTCATGCAGGCGCTGGCCTCCGCCCACAAGGGCCGCTACGACGGCCGCACCGCCAGCGACCTCGTCCGCGCCAAGCTGGCGGGGTGATCCGTGTCCATCCAGTCCAGAACCGCCCAGTTGCTGGAGTTCCCCAAGGTGCTGGCCGCGCTGGCGTCCGGGGCCGTGTCCGAACCCGGCGCCGCCGCCTGCCTGGCCCTGGGGCCGCTGCCCCACGCCGACGCCGTGGCCGCGGAGACCCGGCTGGCCGAGCTGGCCGCGGCCTGGCTGCGCGACACCCGCTTTTCCCTCTCCCCCTTCCCGGACCTGGAAGGCCTGTTCGACTTCACCGCCCGGGACCACCGCCCCCTGGACCAGGACGCCCTCTTCGCCCTGGCCCAGGTCCTTGGTCAGGCCCGCCTGGCGCGCGAGGGGCTGACGCGGCTCGACGGCGGCCGCCAGGCCGAGCTGGCCGAGGTCCTGCTCGCCTTCCCCTGGCCGGAGCGCACCGCCTCGGCCCTGAACCGCTGCCTGGACCCCGAGGGCCGCATCCGCGACGAGAGCTCCCCGGAACTCTACGCCGTGCGCGGCGAGATCCGCTCCATCCACCAGAAGTGCACCAAGAAGGTCAAGGAGGTCATCCTCGGCCACGACCTGTCGCACTACCTCCAGGACGAGTTCATCACCCTGAGTTCGGACCGCTACGTCCTGCCGCTGAAGGCCAACTTCAAGGGCCGCCTGGACGGCATCATCCACGACTACTCCCAGACGGGCGAGACCTGCTATTTCGAGCCCCTGTTCCTGGTGGAGCTCAACAACCGCCTCCAGGAGCTGAAGAACGAGGAAAAGCACGAGGAACGCAAGATCCTCGAATACCTCACCGGGCTGTGCAACGCCGAGCGGGACGCCGTGCGCGCGGCCTACGACTTTCTGGTGCGCCTGGACGTGCTCCAGGCCAAGGCCGCCCTGGGCGCGCGCCTGCACGGCTGCGCCGTGGCCGTGGAGCCCGGGCCCGTGCGGCTCATGCAGGCCCGCCACCCGCTCCTGGCCCTCTCGGCCGAGGGGGCCCACCCCGTGGACCTCAAGCTCGACCCCGAGCACCGCGCCCTGGTGGTGAGCGGCGGCAACGCGGGCGGCAAGACCGTGTGCCTCAAGACCCTGGGCTGCATCGCCCTCATGGCCTACAGCGCCCTGCCCGCGCCCGTGGCCGAGGGCAGCCGCCTGCCGTTCTTCGGCCGCCTCTTCGTCATCATGGGCGACGAGCAGAGCCTGGAGGACCAGGTCTCCACCTTCACCGCCCAGATCCGCTACGTGGCCCGCGTCTGGGACCAGGTGGACGACGGCGCGCTCTTTCTGTTGGACGAATTCGGCGCGGGCACGGACCCGGCCCAGGGCGCGGCCCTGGCCCAGGCCGTGCTGGAGTCCCTCATGGAGCGCGGGGCCACGGTCTGCGCGGCCACGCACTTCCCGGCCCTCAAGGCCTACGCCCTGGCCGCCGAGCGCATCCGTTCCGCCTCGGTGCTCTTCGACCCCTCCACGCGGCGTCCGCTCTTCGATCTGGCCTACGACCAGGCCGGGGCCTCCATCGCCCTGGAGGTGGCCCGCGACAACGGCCTGCCGCGCGAGATCCTGGCCCGGGCCGAGCAGAACCTGCTGCTGGAGGGCTCGGACACCGGGTCCATCATGGACCGGCTCAACGCCCTGGCCGTGCAGCGCCGCGACGAGGTGGCCGGCCTGGAGCAGGAGCGCCGCAAGCTCCGCCAGAAGCGCGCCGGCCTGGAGGAGCGCTTCGAGCGCGAACGCGCCGCCCTGCTGGACGAGATCAAGGACCAGGCCCAGGCCGTGGTGCGCCAGTGGCAGCAGGATCGCATCGGCCGCAAGCAGGCCCAGACCAAGCTCTCCGGCCTGCGCGAACGCCTGACCGGCCTGGGGGGCTCCGGGGGGACCGAATCCGCCGAGGACGCCCCGGCCCGCACCCTGACCCTGGCGGACGTCGCCGTGGGCGACCGGCTGCGCTACGCGCCCTGGGGCAAGGTGGGCGTGGCCATGGAGCGCGACGAAAAGCGCGGTCAGGTGAAGTTCGACCTGGACGGTGTGGCCATGTGGGTGGCCGTGGCCGACCTGGAGCCCGTGGACGGCCCCGCGCCCAAGGCCCGGCCCGCTTCCTCGGGGCTCGCGTCCCCGGCCGGGGAGCGCGGCTTCTCCCTGCGCCTGGACCTGCGTGGCCGCCGGGCCGACGTGGCCCTGGCCGAGCTGGAGCGCTTCCTGGACGACGCCATCCTCAAGGGGGCAGGGACCCTGGAGATCGTGCACGGCCGGGGCACCGGGGCCCTGCGCCGCGAGGTGCACGAGTACCTCAAGCGTTTCCCGGCGGTCGAGCGGTTCGCCGTGGCCAACGAGGACCACGGCGGCGACGGCATGACCGAAGTCGTACTCAAGTAGGCGGCCGGAGGCCCGCATGAGTTCCGACGCCATCGCGGCCATCAAGGCGCGTCTCAACATCGCCGACGTGGTGCGGCGCTACGTGGACCTGCGGCCGGTCTCGGGCCGCTGGATGGGGGCCTGCCCCTTCCACCAGGAGACCAAGCCCTCCTTTTCCGTCAACG
>JBFWIY010000291.1:0-4595 GCA_050255855.1 Desulfovibrionaceae bacterium | reverse complement strand
TTCCGTGCTATCGCTTCGCGCATGCAGTTGGTCGCTTAACTCGAACCGGCACTCGAACATGTTCCCATCATCGCGTTCCGCTGTGGCAAGGCCCGCGTGGACGATTTGCCCATCGTTCACTATGCACAGACGGAACTGAAAGCCACGGAAGTGCGGAACCTGTATCGGATTGAATCGGACAACCAAAGCGAACGGGGCATCGGTCCAACTGACATCCAGCAGGCTCCGCTCTTGTTCATCCAACGTGGGAAATACCAGAAGCTCAAGATCGCCGAACCGGACGATATCGGCACCACCAAAGTCCAGACCTGTCTCCGCGTTAAGGCGCTGAACCACTGACGCCGTCAAGGCCACGTCGTAGTCTTGACCAAAGCGGAACAGTGCTCCCTTATCCGTCTGAGTGATCGAAGCGCTGAAGGCCCCGGCTCCACCATGGGGGCTGGAGAGTGAGCGCCGGTCGTATGTATCTCGGTTAAGCAGGTAGGCGACGGGACGAAAGGCCAAATGCGCTGCGGCAAGCGCGGTTGTTCCAAAACGCGCCCTCAATCTGTCTGAAAAGCCGAGATTCAGTTCTTCACTGATTGACGAGATGGTTCTCCCGACGCTCAATTGCCGAAGGATCTCTGCGCAACGAACGCTTTTGACGTACAGATTGAGTTTGATGATCTGTGCCTGGACCTGCCCAAAGGTATGGAAGTCGTCGTCGTCACTGGCGGACCAGCTATCGTTGGAATAACAATAAGGGAGAAGGCGACCGTAAGCGACGCGATTTTCCACCGAGTGCTCGGACCTAATCTGCAAAACCCACAGCTGTAACGCGCAGTGACGGACGTCCGTTGAGAACAACCGCGACAGCCGGTTGTCGTTGAGCAAGTCATCGAGTGTAGGAACCATGGTTTCCATATGAGGCCTTCCTGCATTCCAATATTGCAATACACGCCGCGAACACCCCACCCGCTCGCACCAATTAACAATGACTATATCGATCATCTGCGGCCGACTCAACCGATAGTCAACTTCTACGCCACCGCCCTGCCTAGAGGGGCAGAGCGCTCCTCGCCAGCCCCGAGCATCGGCGACGATGTCGTCGCGGCAGGTCGCCCCCCCAAATAGAATCCCGGCCCCCCCTCCCGCCCCCAAACGCCCGGCGGCGTGGACTTTCCCCGTCGTTGCGGGTAGGGAGGGAGCATGCGAGCCAGCCCCCGGACCCCTTCGCGCCCCTGCGCCCCCGGCCGCCGTCCCGGCCGGTCCGCGCCCCCGCGCCGGCCTTCCCGCCCGGCCCGCCCGGCCCTCGCCGCCAACCGCCGGAGGCGGGCATGCCCCGCTTCGAGCTGACCGGCCCGGCCACCCACGAGGGCTGCCGCAAGCCCGTGCGCGACGCCGTGCTGCTCATCCAGAGCCACCTGGCCGACCCGCGCGCCGTGGAGGACCTGGACCTGGCCCTCACCGAGGCCTGCACCAACGTGGTGCGCCACGCCTACCCCGGCGACGCCCCGGGCCGCCTGCGCATCCGCGTGGACATCGACCCCGGCCGGGAGGTCGTGGTGGAGGTGACGGACTGGGGCGTGGGCCTGCCCCCGGGCGTGGAGCCCGGCGCCCTGCCCGGGCCCGAGGCCCAGTCCGGCCGCGGCTTCTACCTCATGGCCCGCCTCTGCGACGAAATGACCATCCGCTGCGACCGCGACGGCACCGTGGTCCGGCTGCGCAAATGCGTGCCCGGCCCGGGCTGGAACCCGGACACCGTTTCGCCCTCCGGACCCGACTCCGGACCCGAACCCTTCCCCGAAAAGGACCCCGCGTGACCCACTCCCCCGACGACCCCGCCCTGGCCCCCCTGGCCCCCGAATCCGACGGCTCCGCCGACGCCGGGCCCGATCCCGTGCCCACCTGGCCCAAGTTCCGCAACGAGCGGCCGCGCATCCTGCTGCTCACCAGCCGCTACTTCCTCATGGGCGAGATCGAGGCCGCCTGCACCCGCATGGGCGTGGACTACCGCCTGCTCGACCTGGCCGGACAGGAGATGGAGCTGGAGGCCTTCGTGGCCGCCATCCTCTCCGCCCTGGACCGCTTCCGCCCGGACTTCGTGCTCACCGTGAACCACCTGGGCGTGGACCACGAGGGCTTCCTGGCCGAGGTCCTGGCCCGCATGGACGTGCCCCTGGCCTCCTGGTTCGTGGACAACCCCCACCTGATCCTGCCCCTGTACCCGCCCGTGCGCCAGGAGCGCACCGTGCTCTTCACCTGGGACGCGGACACCGTGGGCTCCCTGCGGGACATGGGCTACGGCCTGACCTTCTGGCTGCCCCTGGGCGCGGACCCGGAACGGTTTCACCCGGGGGCCGAAACCCGGCCCGAGTGGCGCGCCCGGGTGGCCTTCGTGGGCAACTCCATGGTCCACAAGGTGCAGAAACGCCTGGAGGCGGCCGACCCGCAGGGCGAGCTGGGCCGCCGCTGGCGCGAGGTGGCCGCCGAATTCGGCCCCTCGGAGGAGCACAGCGCCGCCCGCTACCTGCTCACCCGCCACCCCGAGCTGGCCGCGGACTTCCGGGCCCTGGCCTCCCCGGCCCGCATGCTCGCCCTGGAGACCCTGCTCACCTGGCAGTCCACCCTGGACTACCGCCTGGACTGCGTGCGCCGCCTGCTCCCCTTCCGCCCGCTCATCGCGGGCGACCCGGGCTGGCCCGAACTCCTGGGCCCCGCGTCCGAATCCTCATCCGCATCCGATTCCGGGCCCGGCTGGCGCGCCCTGGCGGAGCTCAACTACTACGCCGACCTGCCCGCCTTCTACCCGGGCGTGGACGTGAACTTCAACGCCACCAGCCTCCAGATGAAGGGCGCGGTGAACCAGCGCGTCTTCGACGTGCCCGCCTGCGGGGCCTTCCTGCTCACGGACCGCCGCCGCCAGATGGACGAACTCTTCGAACCCGGCGTGGAGATGGCCGTGTACGACGACCCGGACCACATCGTCCCGCTGGTGGAGCGCTACCTGGCCGACGCCCCGGCCCGGACCGCCCTGGCCCAGGCCGGACGCCGTCGCGTCCTGGCCGAACACACCTACGACCACCGCCTGGCCCGGCTCATCGAGACCATGCGCCAGTGCTTCGCCTGACCCCGGGGCCCCCCGTGCCCGCCGCGCCCGGAAAAGCCCCAGCCAAGCCCCCCATCCTGGTCCTGCAGATGCAGCGCATGGGGGACCTCATCCTCTCCTTCCCCCTGCTCCTCTGGCTGGCCCGGCGCTTCCCCGGACACCCCATCTGGGTGGCCGCGGAAAAGATGTTCTACGAGCCCCTGCTCCACCTCAGCCCCCCCGTCACCTACTTCCCCTGGGAGGGCGCGGGCGTGCTGGCGCGCCACGACTACCGCCTGGTCCTCAACCTGAGCATCCGCGAGGACGCCGCCCGCCTGGCCGGGACCCTGCGCAGCGACCAGACCCTCGGCCCGGTCATCACCCCGGACGGCCGCTACGTGCGCGGCGACTGGCAGCTCTACCGCGCCTCCATCGTCTGCAACAACCGCTACAACCGCTTCCACTGGGCCGACCTCAACGCCCTGGACTGCATCGACCCCGCGGCCCTGGCCGCCACCACCTACCAGCCCCCGGCCCCGCCCCCGGCCGAACGCTCCAACATCGGCCTGTTCCTCGGGGCCAGCGACCCGGCCAAACGCCCGGCCGCCCCCTGGTGGGCCGCGCTCCTCAAGGAGCTCCGCAAGCACGACCTGCGCGTGGTCCTCTTCGGCGGCCCGGCCGAGGCCGACCTGGGCCGCGACGTCCAGCGCCGCTTCAAGGGCCCGGTCACCAACCTCTGCGGCAAACTCTCCCTGCTCGAACTCAGCCGCATCGGCTCCTCGGTCCGCCTCTTCGTCACTCCGGACACCGGGCCCATGCACCTGGCCGCCTGGCTCGGCATGCCCACCCTCAACCTCTCCATGGGCAACGTCCACCCCTGGGAGACCGGCCCCTACCAGCCCGGTCACCACGTGCTGCGGCCGGACATGGACTGCGCCCGGGGCTGCTGGTCCTGCCCGGACGGCTCGCTGGCCTGCCACAAGGCCTTCAACGCCCGCGACGTGGCCTACGTGGCCTGGCGGCTCTTCCGCGACCCCAACCCCGACGCCCCGGCGCACCGCCCCCCGGCCACCCCGCCCGGCCAGCGCCTGCTGGCCACGGGCCGCGACCCCCTGGGCCTCTACCGCCTGCGCGATACCGACGGCCGCGACCCCGACCCCCAGGACCGCCAGGCCGCCCTCTGGCACGCCTTCTTCGCCGCCCGCCTGGGCCCCACGCCCCCCGCCGCCCCGGACCACGCCCGCCAGGCCGCCGCCGACCTGGCCGCCCACGCCCCGGAAACCCGCGACCGGCTCGCCGCCGCCCTGCCCGCCCTCACCCGGCTCCTGGCCCGCCCCACCCCGGCCGACCTCCTGGCCCAGACCCCGCCCCCCCTGGCCCCCCTGGCCGGCTGGGCCGAACACCGGCTCCAAAACACCGACAACGCCCCCGACACCCGCCAAGACCTCCTGGAAACCGTGGCCGACCTGGCGGAGCTGCTGGAGGGGTAGCGAACCGGGGGAAGGGGAAACCCCCTCTTGAAGAGAGG
>JBFWIY010000290.1:0-4621 GCA_050255855.1 Desulfovibrionaceae bacterium | reverse complement strand
GCGATCATGGCCAGATACAGGCCCAGGCTGAAGAACAGGCTGCGAAACAGGAGCTTGATGCCGGTCATGGCGGAGTTCCTCGCGTGCGTGTGGTTGTGCCCCGCGGCCGTCGTCCGGCCGGGCCCGACATGAAGCAAGCAGTGTACCAGCATCAATAAAATCGGTGTGTTGCGGGCGCGGGCAGGGGCCCGGGTCCGGTTCTGAACCCCAAACCAAGGAGGAGATGACGATGGTCGTGCAAAACTTTGACACCCCCGCCCGGCAGGGCGGGGACTGGCGCGCCACCCTGCCCGAGGACTGGACCGTGGTGGTGACGGACCCCGAGGGCCGGGAGGTGGAGATCCCGCTGCGCGAGCACCCGGCGCTGGCCAAGTACGCCAGCAAGGACGAGGCGGTGAAGGCCCTGGTGCATGCCCAGCGGCTCATCGGCCGCCGTCCCGAGGGCGCGGTGGAGGTCCCGGGCCAAGGCGACGGGCCGGAGCGCTGGGGGAGCTTCTGGGCCGCCCTGGGCCGTCCGGACGACCCCTCGGGCTATGAGCTGCCGGAGCTGGACCTGCCCGAGGGCTTCGAGGTCTCGGACGACATGCGCCAGGGGTTCCTGGGCCGGGCCTTTGAGCTGGGCCTGACCCCGGACCAGGTGCGCGGGCTGTACGAGTGGTTTCTGCCGCTCAACGTGGAGGCGGCCCAGCGCCTGGAGGGCGAGAGCGTCCAGCGCCGCGCCGGGGAGCTGGAGTCCCTGCGCTTGGTGTGGCGCGGCGGCACCGCCGGGGTGCTGGACTCGGCCCGGCGCGCCGCCGTGGCCCTGGGGGGCGACGAGCTGCTGGCCGCCCTGGAGGAGACCGGGGCCGGGGACCGCGCCGCGGTCATCACCGCCCTGGCCCGGGTGGCGCCCATGCTCCTGGAGGGCCGCCTGCGCAACGGGACCCCGGCCGGGGCCGAACCCCTGAGCAAGGCCCGGCTGCGCGAGATGATGCGCGACCCGCGCTACCTGGACCCGAGCCGCCGTGACCCGGAGTTCGTGCGCCAGGTGCAGCGGGGCTTCGAGACCCTGTACCCCGGGGAGTACCAGGCCCAGGCCCGGGGCTGACCCGGGCGGCCGGACGGGGCGCGCCGACCGGGCGCGGCCGTGGGGCGCAACGCGAAATCCAGACAGCGGGGACCGCAGGGAGGCGGTCTCCGCTTTTTTTGCCGGGCCGGAAGTCGGGGGCGGAGCGGGGCGAGGCCGGAGCCGGGGCGGTTAGGGCGTGGGCTGGGCCAGGAGCTGGAGGAGCAACATCACGGCGTCCTCCTCGGTGTTGTGGGGCCGGGCCGCGGGGTCGGCGTCGGGGGGCGGGGCGGAGGCGACCGGGCCGGAGGCCTCGGGGCGCATCGGCGCGGGGGCGGCGGGCGTGGCGCGCACGGCCTGATCGGCCAGGTCGGGACCGACGTTGGCGAAGAGCATGGCGGCCAGGAGCAGGACCACGAAGAGCAGCATTTTTTGCATGGGATCGGGCCCGGAGCGGGGCGGCGCAGGGGCGGCGCCGTGGGGAAAGGGAACGGCGGGGGGCGCGGCGGAGACGGTCCGGGACGGGGCAGGGCTACGCGTTCCGGGAGGGCCTGTCAAGCGGGGGCGTCCGGGCCGGGATTTCGGCCCCTGACCGGGCATATTTCAGGCGTTTTCCGCGGGAATCCGGTCCGCGCCGGGAGACGCGGAGCCCGGAATGGCCGTTTTGGGTCGATTTTTTCGGGGCCGTCGGCCGGGGCGGCGTGGGGCCCGGGCCGCCGTCCGCATCCGGCCCGTCCTCCGTTTCGGCCCGCGTTTCGGCCTTCCGCCCATTCCTCCCGCCCGGCGGCGCGGGGCCGCGGTTCAGCGCGGGTTGTCCAGGAGCTGGCGGCAGCCGGGCAGGGCCTTGTCCAGCTGGTGGGCGGCGAAGCAGCGCAGCAGGGGGAGCATCCCCCCGGCGGCCGCGCCCTGGGCGGTGACGGCCTTGCGCAGCAGTTCGGCCAGGCGGCGGGGCTCCAGCATCTCGCCGCGGGCGGCCGCGGTGCGTTCCGGGTCCAGGGCCAGGATGGCCGCGTAGTCGTGGGCGGCGTCGGCGGTGCGGCCCAGGGCGGCCCGGGCCTCGGCCCGCTGGAACAGGGCCTCGGCGTACTGCGGGTCCTGGGGCGGGGCGAGCTCCAGCACGCGGGAGAAGTCGGCCTCGGCGTCGGCGGTGCGGCCCAGGGAGGCCAGGCAGACCCCGCGGCCCATGTGCGCCGCCGGGCTGTCCGGGGCGAGGGCCACCACGCGGTCGAAGGGGGCCAGGGCCTCGGTGCAGCGGCTGTCCAGGGCCAGGTTGGCGGCCAGGCCGCCCTGGGCCCAGGGGTCGTCCGGGGCCAGGGCGGCGGCCCGGGCGTAGGCCGCGGCGGCCCCGGGCCAGTCGCCGGACTGGCTGCGGCAGAAGCCCTCGCCCAGGGGCCATTCCTCCACGGCGGGCTCCAGGGTCCCCAGGCGGGCGTAGTCGCGGGCCGCGGCGTCCCAGCGGCTCAGGGTGCGCAGCAGCCCGGCGCGCAGGCCCAGGGCCCGGGCGTCGTCCGGGGCCAGGGTCAGGGCGTGGTCCAGGTCGTCCAGGCCGGGCTTGACCTGCTCCAGGGCCAGGCGGCTCTCGGCCCGGGCCAGCCAGGCCGGGGCGAAGGCCGGGTTCTGGGCCAGGGCGGCGTCGTACTGGGCCAGGGCGGCCTCGTGCTGTCCGGCGTGGGCCAGGTCCAGGCCGCGGGCGTAGCCCTCGGGCGCGCCGCGGCCATGGCCGGTGGCGGCGCAGTCCACGAGGCCGAGGGGGAGCAGGGCCAGCCAGAGCCACAGAAACAGGAAGGAGGGGCGCGCAAGGCGGCCGGTGGTTCGCATGGCCGGATTTTCCCCTGCCGGGCCGCACCCTGTCAATAGCCCATTTCCGCGCTTTCCTGCGCCGATTTCTGCCGCTGGGCGCGGGGGTCGAAACCCGGGGGTAGCGTGGGCTCGAACACGGGCCCCACGCGGCCCCGGTCCGGTCCCAGACCCGCCATGGTCGGCGGACACCCTCCAGGCCCGGACCCGGGACACCCGCCCCGGCCCCGGCCCGGCGCAATCCCGCGCCCGGGCCCACCGAGAGCCCGCCGGAAGCCCCGGCGGCAAGGAGGGTATCCATGAGCGTCTCCATCACCAACGCCTTCGTCACCCAGTACGTGCAGGAGGTGCACGAGGCCTATCAGCAGCGCGGCAGCAAGCTGCGCAACACCGTGCGGCTCAAGGCCGGCGTGGTCGGGGCCACCGCGGTGTTCCAGAAGAACGGCAAGGGCGCCGCGGGCCTGAAGACCCGCCACGGCAACGTGCCGCTGATGAACGTGGAGCATTCCACCGTCACCGCCACCCTGGAGGACTGGTACGCGGCCGACTACGTGGACCAGCTGGACGAGCTCAAGACCAACATGGACGAGCGCCTGACCGTGGCCAACGCGGGGGCCTGGGCCCTGGGCCGCAAGATCGACGAGCTGCTGGTGACCAAGCTGTCCGGCACCACCAACACCATCGTGGAGGACTCCAGCGGCCTGACCAAGGCCAAGATCCTGTCCGGCTTCGCGGCCCTGAACGCCGCGGACGTGCCCGACGACGGCAACCGTTTCGCCGTGGTGGGGCCGCACCAGTGGAACGAGCTGCTGGACATCAGCGAGTTCAAGAGTTCGGACTACGCCGGGGACCGCTACCCCTGGCTCAAGGGCACGGAGTCGCGCTCCTGGCTGGGCATCACCTGGATCTTCCACACCGGCCTGCCGCTCAGCTCCGGCACGCGCACCTGCTTCCTGTACCACCGCAACGCCATCGGCCTGGCCGAGAGCCAGGAGGTGAAGGCCTTTGTGGACTGGGTGCCGGAAAAGGCCGCCCACCTGGTGGACCACATGCTCTCGGCCGGGGCCGTGCTCATCGACCCGGACGGCGTGGTGGCCATCGCCTGCGACGACGACGCCACCATCGGCGACTAGCCGCCGGGGCGACAACTCCAACAATCAACCACAAAGGAGAACCCCATGTCCTACACCAGCCAGAACCTGCGCCTCATCGGCGGGGTGCCCGGCCAGCAGCTCTTCCTGTACCGCAGCGCCGACGCCGTGGGCACGGTGGGCGCGTCGGGCTACTTCAACCAGGCCGTGGAGCACTACAACCTGAGCACGGGCGACATCGTGCTCACGGTGACGGGCTTCGGCGCCACCTGCGTGCTGGACGCCCTGGTGGTGACGGTGAGCAGCGGCACGGCCACCACGGCCCTGCTCTCCTAGCCCCGGCGGGCGGCGGGACCCGGCCCGGTTGCGGGCCCGGCTTGCGGTCCCGCTGGAGATGCATCAACCATCGAAAAACAGAGAACAAAAAATTGCGGGGACCGTTGGGAGGCGGTCCCCGCAATTTCGTTCGGGAGCGGCGCGTTCCGGCCGGTCCCTTGCGGTCCGTGTTGCGCGACCCCGCGGGCGCGGGGGCGTGGCCTCAGGAAGGGGTGTCCCCTTTTTCCGGCTGCGCCGCGGCCGCGGCCGGGTGCTCCGTCAGCAGGCAGCGCTGCTGGAGGCCCTCCAGGGGCAGGCGGTGGCGCATCCAGGCCACGATGCCCGGAAAGTAGCGGAAGACCTTGCGGTAGCC
>JBFWIY010000289.1:0-4628 GCA_050255855.1 Desulfovibrionaceae bacterium | reverse complement strand
GTGGCGCAGGTTCTTCTTGCGGCGCTTGAATTTGCCGGTGCCGGTCACCGTGAAGCGCTTGGCCGCGCTGCGGTTGGTCTTCATCTTGGGCATGTGGGTTCCTCCGTCGCGAACGGCCCCGGGCCGCTCGCCCATTACGTCATCTCGGGGCCGGGACAATGCCCGTCCCCGAGCCTTCTGTCAAGTCCGTGCCGGGGCGAGCCCCGTGCGCCTATGCCTGCTTCTTGGTGGGGGTCATCATCATGGTCAGGGTGCGACCCTCGGCCATGGGCGCCTGCTCCACCTTGCCCAGGTCGGCCACGTCGGTCACCACGCGGTCCAGCACCGTGGCGCCCCGGTCCTTGTGGACGATTTCGCGGCCCCGGAAGAAGATCGTCACCTTGCAGCGATCGCCGTTTTCCAGAAATTTGCGGATGTGCCGCAGCTTGGTCTGGTAGTCGTGTTCATCGGTCTTGGGCCGGAACTTGACTTCCTTGATCTGGATGACGGTCTGGTTCTTCTTGGCTTCCTGCTGCCGTTTCTGCTGCTGGTACTTGAACTTGCCGTAGTCCATGATGCGGCAGACCGGCGGGTCGGCGTTGGGTGCGACCTCCACAAGATCCATGCCCTTCTCATGGGCGATGGCGAGGGCCTCCTGGGTGGCCAGGATCCCCAACTGCGTTCCGTCCTCGTCAATGACCCGGATCTGCGGCAGGCGGATGCGCTCGTTGCGGCGCACCCCATCGTCCCGCACCGGCGGGCGGCGGTCAAAACGTCGAAAAGCTATAGCGCATCCCTCCTCGTTCGAAAGGTTCCCGCGCCGCGGCCAAAATCAGCGCGGCAGCCTCGGAAACAGCCATCAGGCCCGGATCCTCGCCCGCACGCACGCGAACGTTGACCGCATCGGCCTCCACTTCCTTGTCCCCGACCACCAGCATGTACGGGATCTTCTCCAGCTGGGCCTCCCGCACCTTGTAGCCGAGCTTTTCGTTGCGCACGTCGGCCTCGGCCCGGATGCCCTGATCGGCGAGCCGCGCGGCCACCTGCCGGGCGAAATCCGCCTGGGCCTCGGTGACCGTGAGAATGCGCGCCTGCACCGGGGCCAGCCAGACCGGGAACGCCCCGGCGAAGTGCTCGATGAGCACGCCCATGAAGCGTTCGATGGAGCCCAGGATGACCCGATGCAGCATGACCGGGCGGTGCCGCCCGCCATCCTCGCCGACATACTCCAACTCGAATCGCTCTGGCAAGGTGAAATCACACTGGATTGTGGCGCACTGCCACTTGCGCTCCAGGGCGTCCTTGATCTTGATGTCGATCTTGGGACCATAGAACGCGCCGTCGCCCTCGTTGATCTCGTAGGGCATGTGCATGGCGTCCATGGCGTCCTTGAGCGCATTGGTGGCGCGCTCCCAGTCCTCGTCCGAGCCGATGGACTTGGCCGGACGGGTGGAGAGCTCGGCCTCGTACTCGAAGCCGAACAGGCCCATGATGTCCTTCACGAAGTTGGCCACGCCGATGATCTCCTCGCGCAGCTGGTCCGGGCGGCAGAGGATGTGGGCGTCGTCCTGGGTGAAGCAGCGCACGCGCAACAGCCCGTGCAGCACGCCGGATTTCTCGTGGCGGTGCACCTGGCCCAGCTCGAAGTAGCGTTGGGGCATGTCGCGGTAGCTGCGCAGGCGGCTCTTGAAGATAATCATGTGCGACAGGCAGTTCATGGGCTTGATGCCGTAGGCCTGCTCGTCGATCTGGGTGAAGTACATGTTCTCGCGGTAGTTGTCGTAGTGGCCGGACTTCTCCCACAACTCCCGCTTGAGGATCAGCGGCCCCTGGACGATCTGGTAGCCGCGCTTGAGGTGCTCCTTGCGCTCGAAATCCTCCAGGATGGTGCGCACCAGCGCGCCCTTGGGGTGCCAGAGGATCATGCCGCCGCCGATCTCCTCGTGCACGGAGAAGAGGTCGAGCTGGGTGCCCAGCTTGCGGTGGTCGCGCTTCTTGGCCTCTTCCAGGCGGTCCAGGTGCTTCTTCAGGTCCTTGGCGTTGGCCCAGGCCGTGCCGTAGATGCGCTGGAGCTGCTTGTTCTTCTCGTCGCCGCGCCAGTAGGCCCCGGCCACGCTGGTGAGCTTGAAGGCCCCGAGCACGCCGGTGCGCGGGACGTGGGGCCCGCGGCACAGGTCGGTGAACGCGCCGTTGGTGTACATGGAGACGTGGTCCGCGCCCAGGTCGTCGATGATCTCGACCTTATAGGTCTCGCCCATGTCCGCGAACATGGCCTTGGCCTCGGCGGCCGTGGCCTCGCAGCGGGTGAAGGGCTCGTCCGCGCCCACCCGGCGGGTCATTTCGGCCTCGATGGCCTCCAGGTCCTCGGGGGTGAAGGGGCGCTCGTAGTCGAAGTCGTAGTAGAAGCCGTGCTCGATGGCCGGGCCGATGGTGACCTTGGCCTCGGGGAAGAGCTTCTTCACGGCCTCGGCCATGAGGTGGGCGGTGGAGTGGCGGATGACGTCCAGG
Source organism: Desulfovibrionaceae bacterium (assembly GCA_050255855.1). Taxonomy (GTDB): domain Bacteria; phylum Desulfobacterota; class Desulfovibrionia; order Desulfovibrionales; family Desulfovibrionaceae. The sequence continues at coordinate 2,141 of JBFWIY010000289.1, read as the reverse complement.
CCCTCGGGGCTCTCGGCGAACACCGGGGTCAGCTCGGCGCAATCGGCCGGGACCGGGACGGACAGGTCGAGGAGTCGGTCGCCGCAGCGGGCCACCAGGGCGCGCTTGAGCTGCTTTTTGGACAGGACCCCGGCCAGGGTCTCGCCGATGGTGGCGGCGGCCTGGGCCTCGACGGGGCGGCCTTCGATGTTGATCTGCATGTGTGCTCCGCTCGGGTTCCGGGTCCGGGCCGTGATGGCGGCCCGCAACGTGTCCCGGCCGTCCCGGCGCGCCAATGCGCGGCGCGCGGGCGGCGAACCCGCAAGGAAGTGGTAGGTATGCCATGTGCGGCGTGGTGTCAAGCCGCGCAGGCCGCGCCGGGCCTCGAACCCCATGGGATGGCGGAACAATGCCCGTCCCCTTTCCGGGGCGCGGCGCGGGCGGGGAAGGCCGGGGGGGCGGCAGGACCGCGCCGGACCGGCGCGGTCGGGCCCGGCTCAGGACCGGAGCGGGGCCGGACCGGGCCCCGCTCCGCCGGGCGTCATCCCCGTTATTCCGGTGGGTTGGGGCCGCGATTTCCCTTGCCTGGGGGACGGGTCCGGGCGTAAATGACGGGCAGGACCGCGCCCGGGGGCGCGGCCCGGCCCGGCGATCCCGCCGCGGCCCAACCCGGATGCATGTGCGGAGGTGCTCCCTCTATGGTCAGGACCCTGGTGTTGGCCGCCGCCCTGGTGGCGGCGCTGGCCGCCCCGGCCGCGGCCGACGACGAGTGTTCCGTGGTGTACGAGGCGGTGATGGCCTGCTACGCGGCGGGCCAGGAGACGGGCGACCCCATGATGTGCACGAAGCTGGCCGACGACACGGCCTCCCGTCTGGAGGGCGACGGCATGGAGGCGCAGGACGCGGGCCAGGCGGGCGAGGCCTGCGAGCAGCTCTGCGAGGACGGCTCCTCCGGCGGCCCGCGTCTGAGCTACGACGAGTTCGCCGCCCAGTTCTGCAAGGCGGAGTAGCCGGGCCCGGCCCGGAACGACGACCACGAAAAAGGGCCGCCCGGTTGGGCGGCCCTTTCTATTTTCTGGTAGGCGCGGAGGGGATTGAACCCCCGACCCTCTGCACGTCAAGCAGATGCTCTCCCGCTGAGCTACGCGCCTTCATCCCCGTTGGGGAAGCCCTGTGTATATGGGGCGGGCCTGCATTGTCAAGAGGCCGAGCGCGGCCTCGGGTTTTTTCTCCGGCGGCCGCCCCGCCCGGGCCCGGTCCACGGCGCGACCGCCGGGCCGGAAACCGCCCCGCTCCCCGTCCCCCCGGCGTCCCCATGTCCTGGTCCCGGTTGCGGGAAAGCCGCGCGTCTGATAGCGGGGTCCATGGGAGGACGGGTGCAGACCCGAGGGGAGAGGCATGTCCACGACCACCGATTCGGAGCGTCGGCGCGCGGCGCGGTTCGAGATGAACCTGCCCGCCGACCTGACCGTCACCGACGCCCGCGGCGGCCGGGAGCTGCTGGAGCTGCTCACGCGCGACGTCTGCGCCGGCGGCGTGTTCCTGAGCACCGGCGACCCCCTGCCCCCGGACACCGAGGTGGAGATCCACCTGCGCGTGCCCCTGGACCGCGTGGAGGGCATGCGCGGCAAGCACACCCACGTGCGCGCCACCGGCCAGGTGGTGCGCGCCCAGCAGGGCGGCATGGCCGTGCGCTTCGACGTGAGCTACCAGCTCCTGCCCGTGCGGCCGCGCCTCACCGCCTTCGTGGTCTCCCACAGCCGCCTGGTGGGCGAGCTGCTGGCGGAGTTCCTGCGCCGGGAGCTGGGCATGGAGGCCGCCTGCGGCGCCCTGGAGGACCTGCACGCCCGCCCCGCCCCCCGGCCGGACACCGCCAGCCTCATCCTGCTGGACTGGCGCAGCCTGCCCTCCCTGGCCCCCATCGCGGACATCGAGCACCGCCTGGGCCTGCGCGGCGACCAGTCCCTGCTGCTGCTCTTCAACGCCGAGCCCTCGCGCGAGCTGCGCCTCAAGGCCCTGCACCACGGCCTGCGCGGGGTGCTGGCCTACGAGGACGACCTGGCGGAATTCGCCCGCGGGGTGCAGGCCGTGGGCCGGGGCGAGCTGTGGTATCCGCGCGGGCTGCTGGCCGGGGCGCGCGCCCTGAACACCGCCGGGGCCGA
>JBFWIY010000288.1:0-4639 GCA_050255855.1 Desulfovibrionaceae bacterium | reverse complement strand
CGCGGCCCTGGCCGGGCTGCTGGACCTGGCGCGGGGCGGCTGATGGGCGGCCGGCTGCGCCTGTTCGTGGCCCTGGCCCTGCCCGAGGCCTACCAGCGCGGTCTGGCCGAGGTCGAGGCGGCCCTGCGGCCGGTGCTGACCGGGGGCGGGAGCGGGAGCGGGGCCGGGAGCGGGGGCCGGGGCCCGGGACCGCGTCTGACCTGGACCCGTCCCGGCGTCTGGCACCTGACCCTGAAATTTCTCGGCGATGTCCCGGAGCGCGGGCCTGCGGCCGAAGTCCCGGCCGGGGCGGCTGGTGGATCGGCGGCCGGATCGGCGGATGCATCGGCTGGTGGATCGGCGGCCGGATCCGTGGGTGGCTCGGCCGCCGGGGCTTCGTCCCCGGCCAGGCCCGGGATCGCCGCCGCGGAGGCCGACGCGGAGGCTGTCGCCAGCGCCGCCCCCGCCGCCGTCGTGGACGTGGCCGCGGTGCGCGCCGCCCTGGCCCGGGTGCGCTTTGCGCCGTTCATTCTGCAGGCGGGCGGGGGCGGGGTGTTCCCGGACCTGCGGCGGCCGCGCGTGCTCTGGACCGGCCTGGTCCGGGGCGCGGAGCCCGTCGTGGCCCTGGCGACCGCGATCCAGGCCGAGCTGACGCCCCTGGGCTTTGCGCCCGAGCCCCGGCCCTTTGCCCCGCACCTGACCCTGGCCCGGGTCAAGGACCCGCACGGCGCGCCCGGCCGCGCGGACTGGCCCGCGGTCCTGCGCCGCCTCGACGCCCGGACCTGGCCCGAGGCGGCGGTGACGGAATTCGCGCTCTACCGGAGCGAACTCACCCCGGCCGGGCCCATCCATACCCGGCTGGCGGCCTTCCCGGCCGCGCCCGGGGCCTGAAAAAAACGCGACGGCCCCCGGCGCGCGCCGGAGGCCGTCAGGTCAGGGGACGATCGAGGGGAAGGGCTACAGGTAGTCCCCGCGGTTGAACTTGAACTTCTCGGTGGCGGCCAGCACGTCCAGCTCGTTCACCAGTCCGCCCAGGTTCGAGTCCGCGGGCACGCTCTGCTTGAGGTCGGCCACGGTGGCCTCGATGTCCTCCAGCTCGGCGTAGGCGTCCTTGAGCCCCGAACCGTCCGGGGCCCGCAGGTCGTCGGCATAGGCGTCGAATCCGTCGAGCACGGCCTGGACCTGCTCCTCCGGGGTGGCGGCGTCGTCGGCCCCCACCTCGGAAACCTGGTTCAGGGCCCACAGCGGATTCACCCGGGGCGTGGCGGCGCTCCCCACGGTCCCGGCGGAGAGCCCGCTCTGGGCCTCCTCCCCGGTCCGGGAGACTTCCTGCCCGAGAATGTCCTCGAACCCCGCGGCCGCGTCGGACCGGCTGGTCCGCTCCGACGGTTGCGTCTGGCGGATTCCCTCGATCTGGTCAGGATGGATCTTCATGGTGCTACTCCTCATCCTGGGTTTGCCCCGGAGCTGCAAGGAGCCTGCCAAGGTCTGTGTGTTCGACAACACGCCGGAAATACTCATTTGTTTCAAAACCGGCTGGGCAGATTCTGCCGCCCCGCCATCCCGGCCGGGCAGAAACCTCCGCCCCTTTCGGCCGCGCTTCCGGCCCCGGGCCATCCGGACCACATCCGGATCACATCCGGATTACATCCGGGCCGGGCCCCGGGCCGGGATCGGCGTATCAGCCTAGCCCAGGGCCCGGCCCCTTGTCCACCGGCCCGCCCGGCGCGGGCGTTGGGGCCGGGCCTTGATTTTTTGCGCCCCGGCCCGCCCGGGAGCGCCGGTGGGGAGCCCGGCTGGTCGGGGGCTTGGCTCCGGGTTTTGCGTTGTTTTGTCGCCGCGCCCTGCATTTTTCCGCGTTTGGCCCGTAAAGAATCGGGTTTTTGCCGCTATTTCGAGGGGTATCACGATTTTTCGACCCTGTGGAGGGGGGTTGTCATGTCGGGGGGATATGGTAATCTGCATAAGTCGATACGACATCTAACCCTTTGGAGGATCCCCATATGGTCGACATCAAGCGAATCCTGTGCGCAGTGGACTTCTCGGATCAGAGCGCCCACGTGGCGGACTACGCCCGCACCCTGGCCAAGGCCCTGGATGCCGACGTGCTGGTGCTCTACGTGGCCCCGTCGCTCTCGCAGTACGTGGGCTTCAAGGTCCCGGCCGCGGCCATCGACGACTTCGTGGGCGAGATCGTGCACGGCGCCGAGTCCACCATGACCGAGTTCGTGGTGAAGAACTTCGAGGGCGTGGAGGCGGACGGCCGGGTCATCACCGGCTACGCCGCCGAGGAGATCCTGGACACCGCCGCCAAGGAGGGCGTGGGCATGATCGTCATGGGCACCCACGGCCGCAAGGGCATCGACCGCATCCTGTTCGGCTCCGTGGCCGAAAAGGTGGTCAAGAGCGCCAAGTGTCCGGTGGTGACCATCCGGCCCATCTAGCCTCGCCTCCCATCCCGGGCGCGCTCTCCCGCGGGCGCGTCCGAGTCCGGCCCCGGTCCCGGAGCGCCCTGGCGCGCCCCGTGGCCGGGGTTTCGCGTCTCCCGGCCCGGCGGGCTGGGCCCCCGCCCCGGCCGCTCGCCGTTCGGTCCCCCTTCGGCCCTCCCTCCCCCCTGCGGCCCTCCGCCCGGCCCGGCCGTCCCGCCGCTTCCGGGCGGGGCCGGTCCCCGGGGGCATGCGCCCATCGTCATCCCTTTTCCGGGCGCACCCGGTGCGCCCCGGCCCCATGCTTCCCGGCTCCCCCCTCTCAAGCGGCGATGTCCTGTCATTTTTGCCCCGTTTTTTCCCGCTGGGCGCGGTTTCCCGGTTTCCGCGAATTCCCGTGTTAGGCTCCCCGCAGGGCGGGCAATGGGGTCGCAGCCCTGCAAAATCGGAATCCGGGGAGGATCGGGACATGGAAAACGCGGGATACCGGCGCACAGGCGACGACCAGCTCATCCACGGGCTGCCCGCACCTATGTCCGCGGGTGCGCGGATCGGGACGCTGCGGGCGGCGGGGCCGAAGGCTTCGGAGGCCTCAGGCGGCGATGCGCCCGCCGGGGAGAGCGCCGGGAGCGCGAGCCGGGACATGGCGGACGGCGAGATGCGGACCTACTGGCGGTACAAGCCCAAGCCGGACGCCTGCCCCAAGTGCCGGGCCATGAAGGGCCTGTGGTTCGAGTCCAAGCCGGGCCCGGTGCACCCCAACTGCCAATGTGAAATCGAGGAATTTCAGGCCCTCAAGGTCACGGGCCGCAGTGACGCCATCATCGTCCCCCCGGGCGTGGATATTCAGGCCAACATCGCCGAGGCCAGGCAGGTGGCCCGGGAATGCGAGGAGAAGGCGCGGAGTATGGTCCCGCTGTACGGACATTCGCTTGTGCCTGGCGAAGCTGTGGCCCAAAAGGTGCTTGATCTTGTGACGTTGCTATATAAATGTGGATGGATACTTGATAACTTCAGGTCAGGGGCCCGGTATGATTTCAAAAGGGGAGGGCATCCGGAGTATGAGGATTTCGGCAATTATCACTATGGACTGTACACCCATGCCATGGGCATTGAAATGACGCTCGCCCAGGTCGCGGCTGGGTACTGGCAACTGAAAAATCGAACGAGTTCTCCCGAGTTCAAAGACACATACTACGATGATCCGAGAGACAACTTGAGAATCAGGCAAGGACAGAGATACCCTGTGAAATGAATTCAGAGGTGCCAAGTAGTGCTGCAATGCCCATGAGGCATTGCAGAGAAAGACGTTGGTTTTGAATATCGAGAGGCATGCGTTCCATGCGCGACACTCAAGTTGCTGCCGACGAAAGTTCTTTCGGGAAGACGATCTGGAGTAGGTCGTTGTCCCTTGGGAGGACTGTTGTTGTCGGTATTATACGGTGGATGATTTATGCTTTTCTGGTGGTTCAGGGTGTCGTTTCGTTTCTGCTTTCATCGACGTCCCTCATGGGGCATGGGCTGCTGGCTCCGCCTTCACCGAGCCCACTCTGGTTTGACCTATTGTCCTATGGTATCGTGGCGGCCTCAAGTTTCGCGTTGTTTATTGGTTTTCTTCGGCGGGCCATCCAGGGGCGGTTTCGGTATGTCTATTGGGCCTTCGCTTTAGTAAGCGTGGCGGTCAGTGCCAACGAGATAGTGTTGATCCATCAGGTGGGTAACACTTCCTGGGGTGCTCACGTGCTCTACGGGTTCCCGTTGCCCTGGAACCTTGCTATCCTCGCGGTGATCCTCATCCGTCCTTTATACACCTTCATCTTCGGCCAAGTGAAGCGGCAGGGTTGACCTGTGAGGCTTGCCCTGGGCAGTCCGGCCCAAGCCGGACGCCTGCCCCAAGTGCCGGGCCATGAAGGGCCTGTGGTTCGAGTCCAAGCCGGGCCCGGTGCACCCCAACTGCCAATGTGAAATCGAGGAATTTCAGGCCATTAATGTCACGGGCCGCCCCGACATCGCATGTGTTCGCCATCATCGTCCCTCCGGGCGTGGATATTCAGGCCAACATCGCCGAGGCCAGGCAGGTGGCCCGGGAATGCGAGGAGAAGGCGCGGAGACCGACTCCCAACACGCTTGGGGCTCCATTTGCCCCCGGAGCGGCGCTTGTTTCACGGAGCGGCTGGGCATATTATTATAAGTGCGTTTGGATATTTGATAATTTCAAATCCGGTGCCCGGTAT
>JBFWIY010000287.1:0-4647 GCA_050255855.1 Desulfovibrionaceae bacterium | reverse complement strand
GATCGGCGGTGTCGATGAAAAATTGCATGCAATACTTCCTCGAAACCGTTGGAGTGGGCGGGATGGGACCGCGGACCGTCGGCCCGCGATCACGGCATGATCGCTAGGCCTCTTCCTTTTCCTTGACCTCGGGCTTCACGTAGCCCTTGGAGGCCAGGAACTTGTCGCGGCACTCGTAGGAGCAGAAGCGGTGCAGGGTGTCGCCCTCGCGCACGCGGATCTCGGAATCGACCTTCACGTAGGCCCCGCAGACCGGGTCCTTGACCATGTCGCCGGTGTTCTGGACGGGCTGGGCGGCCGGTTTGCCCTTCTTGTCCAGCTGCTTCTTCTTCTGGTCACCCTTGAACAGGAAATAGATGACCGCACCGGCGATGAGGAGAACGAGCAGTTTGCTCATGATCACGCTCCCTGGGCTGGCTGTGTGGGATGCGGGGGATGACGGCTCAGCCGTCCTGCCAGATCTTCAGACCTTCCTGGCGATACTGTACTCCGGCGAGCACTTCGTCAATGGTTCTTCCGTCCGGGAAGACCAGGGCCGGGGCCAGCTCCTTGAGCGGCACCAGCATGAAGGCGCGCTGGGCGAGCCGCGGGTGCGGCAGGGTCAGGAACTCGCTGTCCATGACCGTATCGCCGAAGAGCAGCAGGTCCATGTCGATGACCCGGGGGCCGTTGGGCTCGGTGCGCGCCCGGCCCATCTGGGCCTCGATGGCCAGGAGCACGGACATGAACCCCTCCGCCGCCCAGATGACCGGGTCGATGCGCAGGTGGGCCACCTGGTTGTGGAACCAGGGCTGGTCGGCCTTGCCCTGCGGCTGGGTGAGGTAGATCTCCGACAGGGCCACCATGTGGATGTCCTTGCCGTAGGGATCCAGCCGCGCCAGGGCCTCGTTGAGGCGATCGTCGCAGTCGCCCTGGTTGCAGCCCAGGCCGATGTAGACGTCTACAAGTTGGAGATCCGGGATACCGCCTCCTTCAGCCGATCGGTGTTCACCGTCAGGGAAATCCGGAAATAGCCCTCCCCCGAGGCGCCGAAGCCGCTGCCCGGCGTCACGACCACGCCGGTCTTCTTGAGCAGGTTGGTGACGAAGTCGGCCGAAGTGGTCCCGGCGGGCGTTTGGGCCCAGACGAACACCGAGGCTTCGGGGACCTGGTGGGCGATGCCCGCGGCGCGCAGCGCGGCGCAGGTGGCGTCGCGGCGCTCCTTGTACACGGCCCGGAACTTCTCCACATGGGACTCGCCGTGGTCCAGGGCGGCGATGCCCGCTTCCTGCACGGCGTTGAAGGCCCCGGAGTCCACGTTTTCCTTGATCTTGCCCAGGCCGGCCACCAGTTCGGGGTTGCCCACGGCCATGCCCAGCCGCCAGCCGGTCATGTTGAAGGTCTTGGACAGGGAGTGGAACTCGATGGCCACGTCCTTGGCCCCCTCGATCTGGAGGATGGAGGGCGGGCGGTTGGCCGGGTCGAAGTAGATCTCGCTGTAGGCCAGGTCCGAGATCACCATGGTGCCCGTGGCCTTGGCCTTGGCCACCAGCCGGGCGTAGAACTCCAGGTCCGCGGTGGCCGCGGTGGGGTTGTTCGGGTAGTTCACGAAGATCATCTTGGCGCGCCGCCAGAGGTCCTCGCTCACGCCGTCCAGGTCGGGCAGGAAGTGGTTGGCCTCCAGCATGGGCACGTAGGCCACCTCGCCGCCCGCGAACTTCACGGCCGTGGCGTACACCGGGTAGCAGGGCTCGCAGACCAGGGCCAGGTCGCCGGGGTTGATGAAGGCCCAGGGGAAGTGGGCGATGCCCTCCTTGGACCCGATGAGGGTGACCACCTCGGTCTTGGGCTCCAGGGTTACGCCGAAGCGCGACGCGTACCAGCGGGCCACGGCGTTGCGGAAGCTGAGCTGGCCGTTGTATGCCGGGTACTGGTGGTTGGCCGGGTTGAGCGCGCCCTTGTGCAGGGCCTCGATGATGAAATCGGGCGTGGGCATGTCGGGGTCGCCGATGCCCAGGCTGATAATGTCCATCCCCTGGGCCGCGACTTCGGCCTTGGCCTTGTCCACGGCGGCGAAGAGGTAGGGCGGCAGGGTGGCGATGCGTTCGGCAAAGGGGAATCGGGACATAGGCTCCTCGTGGCTTGGCGTTTTGCAAAAGGTCTTGTAATGGGCACGGGAGCCGAAGTCAACGGGGCCAGGGCCCGGCGGTCCGGCCGCCCCGGTGATCGCTCCCGGTTCGCTTCATATGATGTAATGCATGTCATCATTGACATCCGCCGACGGACGGCGGAAAATATAGCCGACAATATGATGGTGATCGCATGATCTCGCGCCCCCCTGCTCCACCCTCCCCGGCCCCGGCCGGCGGTCCCGCCCACCCCTGGGTGGACCGCTATCTGGAGTTCCTGCTGGTGGAAAAGGGACTTACCGAGAATTCCGTGGCGGCCTACGACGCGGATCTACGGGATTTCCTGGCCTTTCTGGACAGCCTGTCCGAGGAGCCCGGCGCGGTGGACGACCGCCTGCTCCTGCTCTACCTCACCCGGCTGCGCGCCCAGGGGCTGACGGCCCGGAGCCTGGCCCGGCGCTGTTCGGCCCTGCGCGGGTTCTACGCCTGGCTGGCCGAGGCCCGGCTCGTGCCCGAGGACCCGGCCGCCGTGCTGGAGAACCCCCGGCTGCCCAAGACCCTGCCCGAGGTCCTCTCCCGGGACGAGGTGGCCGCGGTGCTGGCCCGGCCGGACACCAGCACCAAGCTCGGGGCGCGGGACCGGGCCATGCTGGAGCTGCTCTACGCCGCCGGGCTGCGGGTCTCGGAGTTGATCGGCCTGCGGGTCCTGGAGTACGATGCCCAGACCGGACTGGTGCGGGTCTTCGGCAAGGGGCGCAAGGAGCGCCTGGTGCCGGTGCACGACGCGGCCCGCAAGGTCCTGGACGACTACTTGGCCGTGTGGCGGCCGCAGTTCGCTCCGGCCTGCGACGCCATGTTCCTGAACCGCTCCGGCAAAGGGCTCTCGCGCATGGGGGTGTGGAAACTCATTCGACGCTATGTGGAGGAGGCGGGAATCCGCCGCCCGGTTTCGCCCCACACCTTCCGCCACAGCTTCGCCACCCACCTGCTGGAGGGCGGGGCCGACCTGCGCAGCGTCCAGCTCCTGCTCGGCCATGCGGACATCACCGCCACCGAGATCTACACCCACGTGCAGAGCGGGCGGCTGCGCGCCATCCACCAGCGCTTCCACCCCCGGTCCGCCATCCAACCCAGCCCCCGGCCCAAGGACACCCCCCGCTCATGACCGCCGCCCGCCGCCCCATCGAGGCCCACACCGTCATCACCGCCCACGCCAACGCGGACTTCGACGCCCTGGCGGCCATGATCGCCGCCAGCAAGCTCTACCCCGACGCGGTGCTCATCTTTCCGGGATCGCAGGAAAAGACCCTGCGCAACTTCTACATCCAGTCCACCACCTACCTGTTCAACTTCAAGACGTTCAAGGAGATCGACCCGGACGCCGTGAAGCTGCTGGTGGTGGTGGACACGCGCCAGGCCTCGCGCCTCCAGCACGTGGCCCCGCTGCTGGAGCGGCCCGACGTGGTGATCCACACCTACGACCACCACCCGGACACGGACGAGGACATCCCGGCGGTGCTGAGCGACGTGCGGCCCTGGGGCTCCTGCACGGCCATCCTGGTGGACCGCATGCGCGCCGAGAACGTGACCCTCAACGTGGAGGAGGCCACCATCCTCGGCCTGGGCATCTTCGAGGACACCGGGTCCTTCACCTTCGGGTCCACCACGCCCCACGACTTCACGGCCGGGTCCTGGCTGCGCGAGCAGGGCATGGACCTGGGCGTCATCGCGGACCTGCTCAATCGCGAGCTCTCGGCCGAGCAGATCAGCATCCTGAGCGATCTGCTGAACTCCGCCACCACCCACGACATCCACGGCGTGGACGTGGTGATCGCCCAGATCAGCACCGAGCGCTTCATCAACGATTTCGCCTTCCTGGTCCACAAGGTCATGGACATGGAGAACATCCGGGTGCTCTTCGCCCTGGGCCGCATGGGCGACCGCATCCACGTGGTGGCCCGGTCCAAGAGCCCGGACGTGGACGTGGGGCAGATCTGCTCCAGCTTCGGCGGCGGGGGCCACCCCTACGCCGCCTCGGCCACGGTGAAGGACCGCACCCTGGCCGAGGTGCGCGACGAACTCTTCGCCCTGCTCTACTCGCACATCAACCCTCATCTGGTGGTTGAAGGATTGATGTCGCGCCCGGCCGTGACCATCGAGGACGACCGCAGCATCCACGACGCCGTGGAGATCATGACCCGGTTCTCGCTCAAGACCCTGCCCGTGGTCCTGGTGGGCACCCAGAAGACCTGCGGCCTGCTCGATCACACCATCGCGGACAAGGCCGTGTCCCACAAGCTCGGGGACATGCCCGTGAGCGAGTACATGGTCCAGGACTTCTCCGTGGTCCCGCCGAGCACGGACCTCTACGCGGTCATGGAGATCATCCTGGGCAAGCGCCAGCGCATCGTGCCCGTGGAGGAGGACGGGGCCATCATCGGGGTCATCACCCGCACCGACCTGGTGAACCTGCTCATCGAGGAGCCCGCGCGCATCCCCGAGTCGCTGATGCCCGAACGCTCGCGCGACCGGAACATCC
>JBFWIY010000286.1:0-4651 GCA_050255855.1 Desulfovibrionaceae bacterium | reverse complement strand
CCCCTTGCGGGCGCGCGGATCAGGCCCGGCGCAGGCGGTGGGCCGCGGCCACCATGTTGCGCAGGGAGGCCAGGACCTCGGGCCAGTCGCGGGTCTTGAGCCCGCAATCCGGGTTCACCCAGAGCCGCTCGCGCGGGATGCGCGCCAGGGCCCGCTGGAGCAGCCCGGCCATCTCCGCCTCCGAGGGCACGCGCGGGCTGTGGATGTCCCAGACCCCGGGGCCGATCTCGTTGGGGTAGGCGAAGTCCCGGAAGGCGTCGAGGAGCACCATGCCGCTGCGGCTGGACTCGATGCTGATGACGTCGGCGTCCATGGCCGCGATGGCGTCCACGATCCCGTTGAACTCGCTGTAGCACATGTGGGAATGGATCTGCGTGGCGTCGCCCACGCCCGAGGTGGCCAGCCGGAAGCCCTCCACGGCCCAGCGCAGATACTCCGGCCGGTGGCGGCGCTTGAGCGGCATGCCCTCGCTGAAGGCCGCCTCGTCGATCTGGATGATGCGCAGGCCCGCGGCCTCCAGGTCCGCCACCTCGTCGCGGATGGCCAGGGCGATCTGCCGCGCCGTCTCGGCCCGGGGCTGGTCGTCGCGCACGAAGCTCCAGCACAGGATGGTCACCGGCCCGGTGAGCATGCCCTTCATGGGCTTCCGGGTCAGGGACTGGGCGAAGGTCAGCCAGTCCACGGTCATGGGCCCGGGGCGGCGGACATCCCCGTAGAGGATGGGCGGCTTGACGCACCGGCTGCCGTAACTCTGCACCCAGCCCTGCCGGGTGAAGGCGAAGCCCTCCAGCTGCTGGCCGAAGTACTCCACCATGTCGTTGCGCTCGGCCTCGCCGTGCACCAGCACGTCCAGGCCCAGGGACTCCTGCACCGCCACCACGTGGCGGATCTCGTCGCGCAGAAAGGCCTCGTAGCCCGCCCGGTCCAGCTCGCCGGTGCGCAGCCGACGGCGGGCGGCGCGGATGGCCGCGGTCTGGGGGAAGGAGCCGATGGTGGTGGTGGGCAGCTCGGGCAGGCCGAGCCCGGCCTGGGCCCGTTTCCGCTCCGGGTAGGGGCTGGCGCGGCGCAGCATGGGCTCGTCCACCGCGGCGGCGCGCTCGCGCACGGCCGGGTTGCACACGCGCGGGCTGACCCGGCGGGAACGCCGGGCCGCCGCAGCGGCCGCCGCCTCCGCCGCCTCGCCCGGGTCGGCCCGGCCCTCGGCCAGGTCCGCCAGCAGCCGGACCTCGCGGCACTTCTGCACCGCGAAGGCCAGCCAGGACTTCAGCTCCGGGGCCAGTTCGGTCTCCAGGTCCAGGTCCATGGGGCAGTGCAGCAGGGAGCAGGACGAGGCGGCCATGACCCGCTCCGGCCCGAGGCGGTCGGCCAGGCGGCGCAGGGTCGCGGCCGCGGCGGCCAGGTCCGTGCGCCAGACGTTGCGGCCGTCCACCAGCCCGGCCGAGAGGACCATGCCCGCGGGCAGGCGGTCCAGGGCGGCGTCCAGGCCCGCGGCCCCGCGCGTCAGGTCCAGGTGCAGCCCGGCGCAGCCCGAGTTCAGGGCCAGGTCCAGATGGTCGTCCAGGGCGTCGAAGTAGGTGGCCAGCAGGATCTTGCCCCCGCCCGCGGCGCGGTTGAGCACCCGGTACGCCCGGGGGAAGGCCGCCAGGGCGCGCGGCGACGGGTCCGCGCAGAGGATGGGCTCGTCCAGCTGGATCCACTCGGCCAGCCCGCCCAGCTCGGCCACCATGCGGGCGTACCCGGCCAGCACGGCCTCGAACCGATCCCACACGTCCAGGCCGCCCACGCCGCGCGCCAGGGAGAGCCAGGTGATCGGCCCCACCAGCACGGGCTTGGGCCGGTGGCCCAGGGAGGCGGCCAGCCGGGCGTCCTCCGCCGCGTCGGCAAGGACCGGCCCAGGGCCGAAATCCGGGCCGATTTCGGGCGCCAGGTAATGGTAGTTGGTGCCGAACCACTTGGTCATCTCCAGGGCCGGGACGTTGCGCGCCGCGTCGCCGCGCGCCATGGCGAAGTAGAGGTCCAGGTCCGGCCGGGCCGGGCCGAAACGCGCGGGCACGGCCCCGAGCACCCGGGCCATGTCCAGGACGTGGTCGTAGAGGGAGAAGTCGCCCGTGGCGACGAAGTCCAGCCCGGCGTCGCGCTGGAGGGCCCAGTGGCGCGCCTTCAGGGTGCGGGCCGTGGCGAGGAGGTCGTCCGAAGACGACTCGCCGCGCCAGTGGCGCTCCAGCGCGGCCTTGAGCTCGCGCCCGACGCCGATGCGGGGGAAACCGAGAACGTGGGTCTGCATGCGGTCACTCCTTGGGTTGATGGGACACCACAGGAGCGACGACGGCTCGGAACAACGGGAGAACGGCGGGAACGACGCCCCGGCCGCGCGGCCCGGCGGTCCGGGGAGGCCCGGGCCGAGGACGGAAGCGGCGAAAGGCGACGTGCGGCCGGCCTGTCCAATCGCGAGACAGTCGCGCCCCCGGCGTTCAGGTCGTCTCCTGGCTTCCGGCCCCGGGGCCCGCGTGGGCCCGGTCCGCGGCCTTCCCGCGCCCGGCTGGGGGCGCAGTGACCGCGGCGGGATGATGCCGGTTACAGTGGCGCGTCCGCGACGGATTCACACCGTCTTCCGTGTCCTGAACGCCGCTTTCGGGGGCGAACCCTAGCGGGTCCGGTCCGGCAAGGCAAGGGGGAGCGGCCGCCCCGTCTTGCCTTCGGGGCGCGCGGAGCGTATTACGCAACAAAATTTCGTAACACGAACCGCTCCACCCCGGCGAGGACCCCATGCCCGACTCCCCGGCCCACGGCCTGCCCCTGCGGCGGGCCCTGCCCGCCCTGCTGCTCATCGCCGGGGTGTTCTTCCTGAACTTCCTGTCGCGCGTGGCCCTGGCCCCGCTGCTGCCCGCGGTGGAGGCGGACCTGGGCCTGGGCCACGGCGCGTCCGGGGGGCTGTTCCTGCACATCGCCCTGGGCAACGCGGCCGGGCTGCTGCTCTCCGGGCTGGTCTCGGCCCGGCTGGGCCACCGCCGGACCATCGCGGCCACGGCCCTGGCCCTGGGGGCGGCGTCCTGCGCCGCGGCCGGGGCGGGCGAGGGGCTGTGGTTCCGGGGCTGCCTCACGGCCATGGGCCTGGCGGCCGGGGTCTACCTGCCCTCGGGCGTGGCCTCCATCATGGCCCTGGTGCGCCCGGCGGATTGGGGCAAGGCCGTGGCCGTGCACGAGATGGCCCCCAACGCGGCCTTCGTGGCCGCCCCGCTGCTGGCCGAGGCGGCCCTGGCCCTGGCCGGGTGGCGGGCGGCGCTGCTGGCGCTCGGGCTGGCCCAGGCCGCGCTGGGCCTGGTCTTTCTGCGCTGGGGCCGGGGCAGCGAGGCGCGCGGCCGCCCCCTGAGCCCGCGCACCGTGGCGGCCATCGCCGGGCGCGGGCGGTTCTGGCTGCTGGCGGCCTGCTTCTGCCTGGCCTCGGCCGGGAGCTTCGCGCCCTTCACCATGCTCACCCTCTACCTCACGGACCTGGGCCGCCCGCGGCCCGAGGTGAACCAGCTCCTGGCCCTGTCGCGGCTGTGCGCCCTGTTCATGCCCATGCTGGCCGGGGTGCTGGTGGACCGCATCGGGGCGCGCCCGGCCGCGGCCGCGGCGTTCGCCTGCAACGCCCTGGCCCTGGCCGGGCTGTCCCTGGCCTCGGGCGGGCTGCTCACGGCCCTGGTGGTAGTCCAGCCCATGACCGCCCTGCTCTTCTATCCGGCCGGGTTCACGATCCTTTCGCGCCTGCACGGCCCGGACACGCGCAGCGCCGCGGTGGCCCTCATCACGCCGCTGTCCATCGTCTGCGGGGTGGGTCTGGCCCCGCTGCTCATGGGCGTTCTGGGCGAGGCCGGACACTTCCGGGCGGGCTACGGCGCGGTGGCGGCGCTGGTGGCCGCCGGGGCGCTCCTCGCCCCGCTCCTCCGCTCCCCCAAGGTGGGCGCGGCCGGGGCGGAAGGCGGGGTATAAGAATTCCAGGCGCAAGGCGAGCGAAAGACGAAACACCGTCAGCCCTTGCAACACGACGGACGGGAAATGAATTTCAAAAAGCGGAAGTTAAAAAATGCCCGCGTGCCGGGGTGAATGCGGAGCCCTACGGCACGGGCGGAACCGGAGACCAGCGGGACGGAATGAGCCGGATCAGGCGGCCCGGCTAAGGCCAGGGCGCAGGCCAAGGCCCAAAACGCCCCTCCTCACTACCCTGCCGAATACTCCGGCCTCAGCGAAAAATTTCCGCTGCGCAGGCGTGGCTTCTTGCGCCGCCTTGCTCAAACGGACGCCCCGGCGTGTCCATCGCTCGTGGAATCGGCCAGCGCCGCCTGCTCCGCCTCCCGCCGCAACCGCCAGCCTTCGCTGATGGCGGAGCACATGGCCTCGAATGCCGGGCGCATCGCTTCAAAGGACGCTTCCGACGTCACATGCAGAGACGCCGTCCCGTCCTTCAGCGTGTGCATCTTCGAGCCCAGCCAGCCATGAAGCCGGTCCATCCCGACATCCGGAAGCAAGATGGCCCGCGGCAGGATCCGGACATCCACCTTGCCCTTATTGACATACAGGGACACGCACACGCGCGACGTGGGGTTCCCGTCGGTGGTGATATCCGGCAACGAATAGGAATACCCGTTCCGGTTCGGCCACTGGTAGGCCT
>JBFWIY010000285.1:0-4687 GCA_050255855.1 Desulfovibrionaceae bacterium | reverse complement strand
TGTCCGCGTAGTTGGAGATGAACACCGAGAGCCCGAAGTTGAAGCCCAGGATGAGGAGCAGGAAGCTCCAGGAGAGCAGCCGCACGTACTGCAGGGGCCGGACGGCGGAGGATTTGGCGGCCGGGGACTGGGCGGCCGGGGCGGTTTCGGTCCCGCCGCCGGCCGGGGCCGGGGCCGGACGTTGGGTTGCGTCGTCCGGCCGGTTGGAAGCGTCGTCCGTCACGGGTCAGAGCTCCTGCATGTTCCGCTTGAGGTTGAGGAAGGCGGCCAGGTCGGCCTTTTCCCGCTCCAGGCCGGGCGCGCCCAGGCGGGCGTTGGCCAGGCGCTTGCCCAGCTCCACGGCGGGCTGGTCCACGGGATTGATGCCCAGCAGCCAGCCGCACATGAGGGTGGCCGCGCCGAGGAGCACCATCATCTTGCCCGCGGCGCGCTCGTCCGCCCGGTCCATGCGCAGCTCCACCAGGGGCACCCCGCTGGACGAGAGGGCCATGCGCGTGCCCAGGCCCTCGGCCTGGATGAGCCGGCCGAAGTCCCCGCCGTTGAGCCAGGCCCACTTGCCCGGCAGGGCCGGGGGGAAGGGCAGCGGGGTCTCGGCCGCCTGGGTGATGAACAGGCAGGCCTTGTTGCGCGGACCGTCCAGGAACATCTGGTTCACGGAGTGCTGGTCCGTGACCCCGGTGGCCGGGATGGGCATGGAGCCCTTGCCGTGCTTGCCCAGACTCTCGGCCCAGAGCTGGGCGAACCAGGCCCCGAAGGTGGCCCAGGCCGGGACGTAGCAGAAGAAGATCAGTTCGGTATGGCCCGCGGCCATGAGGGCGGCGTTCCAGGCGGCCAGGCGGAAGGCGGGGGTTGCGGCCAGGGCCTCGGCCGTGAGGCCGGGATCCAGGAGGGCCGCGGCCGCGGCGCGGGCCCCGTCGGTGAGGGCGCGGACGTCCAGCCCCAGGAACAGGGCGGGCAGCAGGCCCACGGCGCTCAGGGCCGAGTACCGGCCGCCCAGGAAGTCGGGCACGGGCAGGGTGCGCACGCCGAGCCCGTCGGCCTCCTCGCGCAGAAAGCCCTTGTGGGCGTCGGTGACGAAAAACAGGTGTCCGGCGCAGTCCCCGCCCAGGCGCTCGCGCAGCCAGGCGCGCACCAGGAAATACTGGCCGATGGTCTCGATGGTCCCGCCGGACTTGCTGATGACCACCACCAGGGTCTTTTCCGGGGGCAGCCGGTCCAGGTAGGCGGTGAGGGTGGGGGCGTCCACGTTGTCCAGGATCCACAGCCACGGCCCGGCGTGGCCGGGCAGGTCCTGGCCCGGGGCGAAGGCCCGTTGCAGGGCCCGGGCCCCCAGGGCCGAGCCGCCGATGCCCAGCACCAGCATGTGCTCGAACCCGCGCACGAACCCGCGCAGGCCCTCCAGCTCCGCCAGCAGGCCGTCCATGTAGGGCATGGCCAGGAAGGGCAGCTCCCCGGCCGTCAGGTCGGCCCGCAGCCGCTCCAGCACCCGGCCGCTGTTCGCCAGTTGCGCGTCCACGTCGATCCCGGCCCCAGCCGCTCCGGTCCAATCCAGGTAGTCCGCCATGCCGCAACCTCCGGTGATGTCCCTTCTGTACCCGGAAATTCCCGCCAGGGCCAGGGGGCGCGCCGCCCCGGCGGGCCGGGCGCCGCCGCCGTCCTCCCTGCGTCCCCCTTTCCAGCCCGGGCCGCGGCCGGGGGGCGACCTGACCCCTTCCCCTCGGGCGGGATCGAGGGTACATGCAGGACATGTCCGACATGGTGGCGTTGCGGCGGGTTTCCTATGCCTTCGGCGGCTATTGGGCGCTGAAGGACGTGACGTTCTCCCTGCCCAAGGGGGAGTTCCTGTTCCTGACCGGCCACTCCGGCGCGGGCAAGACCACCCTGCTCCGGCTCCTGTACGGGGCCCTGCCCCTCACCCGGGGCACGGCGCGGGTGGCGGATTTCGACCTGCACAAGCTCAAGCGCTCCCAGGTGCCGGAGCTGCGGCGCAAGGTCTCGGTGGTGTTCCAGGACTTCAAGATCCTGCCCCAGCGTTCGGCCTTCGAGAACGTGGCCCTGGCCCTCAAGGTCCGGGGCCTGGCCCGCCACCACCTGGAGCGCCGGGTGCGCGCCATCCTGCGGGCCATGGGCCTGGAGAGCAAGAGCTACCAGAAGTGCGAGCGGCTCTCGGGCGGCGAGCAGCAGCGCGTGGCCATCGCCCGCTCCATGGTGGCCAACCCCAAGCTGATCCTGGCGGACGAGCCCACCGGCAACCTGGACCACGACCTGACCCGCCACCTCATGGACCTGTTCAAGCAGTTCCACACCTACGGCACCACGGTCATCATGGCCACGCACAACCGGGAGATCCTCTCCATGGTGCCCGAGGCCAAGGTCCTGCACCTGGAGCAGGGGCAGGTGGTGTCGGCCTCGCCCGCCCTGACCGGGGACGCCCCGGCCGAGTCCGGCGAGCCCCTGGCCGATCCCCTGGACGGCCCCCTGGCGGACGTGGCCACCGGGGAGGACGCCTGATGGGCCAGCTCCTGCGCCTGCTGATCCAGGGCGTGCTGGACATGCGCCGCCACCCCCTGGCCCACCTCTTCACCCTGGTGACCGTGACCATGGTGGCCCTGCTGGCCGGGGTCTTCCTCATGCTCCTGGACAACGTGAACCGCGAGATGGTGCGCAACCGGGGGCAGGTGGAGTTCCAGGTCTTCTGGAAGGCCGGGACCGCCCCCAAGGTGGTGGCCGAGCAGTGGCGGCGGCTGCGGGGCATGGACGGGGTGAAGGAGGTGGAGACCTACACCCCGGACGAGGCCCTGCGCGAGCTGGGGACCAGCCTGGCCCCGGGCGAGGCCTTCGACTGGCTGGAGGGGGACAACCCCCTGCCCGCCTCGGCCGCGGTGAGCTTCCGCATCCCCGAGGGCGACGCCAGCGAGATCTGGGCCATGGGCCTGCTGGGCGAGCTGCGGGCCCTGCCCGGCGTGGACTCGGTGCACTACAACCCGTTGCAGATGGACCTGGCCCAGAGCTGGATGTCCCTGTCCCGCGCCGTGGTCTGGCCCATCATCGGGTTCCTGGGCCTGGTGGTGGCCCTGGTGGTGGGCAACACGGTGAAGCTTTCGCTCATCAACCGCCGGGACGAGGTGGAGATCCTGGCCCTGGTGGGGGCCAAGCCCTGGTACATCCGCACGCCCCTGCTCTCCGGCGGGGCGGCCCTGGGCCTCATGGGCAGCGGGGCGGCCCTGGGCCTGCTCAAGCTCCTGCACGTCCGGATCGAGCACGTGCTGGACTTCGCGCCGCTGTTCGTGCGCATCGACTTTCTGCCCCCGGCCACCTGTCTGGGCCTGGTGGGGGTGGTGACCCTGGTGGCCGTGGCCAGCTCCTTTGTGGCCGTGCGCGGCTGAACCGGAAGCGGGGAAGGGGGGTCCATGAAGTTCGAGGAATTCAAGCCCGGGCGGCTGGCCCAGCGGTACCAGTACAAGAGCTTCACGCCCACGCAGGTGAACCATGAGTGGACCTGGGAAAGCCCGGCCATCAACACGCTTCTGGAGCAGGCCGTCCGCGCCCTGGCCGAGCTCGACGCCTTTTCCCTCATCGTGCCGGACATCGACCTGTTCATCTACATGCACGTGCTCAAGGAGGCCAACAACTCCAGCCGCATCGAGGGAACCCAGACGGACCTGGGCGAGGACCTGCTGGACAAGGAGCTCGTGGCCCCGGAAAAACGCGACGACTGGCAGGAGGTGCAGAACTATGTCCAGGCCATGCACGAGGCCATCGAGGGGCTGAAGACCCTGCCCCTCTCCAGCCGGCTGCTGCGCAAGACCCATGAGACGCTGCTGAGCGGCGTGCGCGGGGAACACCGCACGCCCGGGGAGTACCGCCGCTCCCAGAACTGGATCGGCGGGGCCAGCCTCAAGGACGCGGTGTTCATCCCCCCCACGCATGAGGAAGTCCCGGAGCTCATGGCCGACCTGGAGCGTTTCTGGCACAACGAGAACATCCAGGTGCCGGACCTGATCCGCGCGGCCATCAGTCACTACCAGTTCGAGACCATCCACCCCTTCCTGGACGGCAACGGCCGCATCGGCCGCCTGCTCATCACCCTGTACCTCATCGACAAGGGCCTGCTGGTGAAGCCGTCGCTGTATCTTTCCGACTACCTGGGGCGCCACAAGGGCGAGTACTACGACGCCCTGACCACGGCGCGGACGGGCGACCTTTCCCATTGGGTGTCGTTCTTGCTGCTGGCCGTGCGCGAGACCGGACGCAAGGGCAAGGAGACCTTCGGCAAAATCCTCGCCCTGCGCAAGGATGTGGAGGCCCGGGTGCAGACCCTGGGCAAACGGGCCCACAACGGCGTGAAGCTGCTGAGCGTCCTGTACAAGCGTCCCCTGCTCACCGCCAACCAGGTGGCCCAGGCCCTGAAGGTCTCCGTGCCCACGGCCAACAGCCTGGTGGCGGATTTCCAGGAGCTGGGAATCCTGACGGAAACCACCGGCAACCGTCGCTACCGGGAATATGCCTTTGGTGCCTACTACAAACTCTTTTTGTCCTAGCCGACCAGGAAAACAAAAGGGCGGTTTTTTAATTTAGAGAACGATTAAGTTAAAGAAACGTGGCCATTCTTAATTAAGAGTTGGACAAAGAAAAAAAATCGGTGGTACCTTTTTCCCGCCCGGCGGCCCGGGCCGAAAACCACCCG
>JBFWIY010000284.1:0-4691 GCA_050255855.1 Desulfovibrionaceae bacterium | reverse complement strand
GGCGAAGTCCGCGTAGACGCGCTCGTCCTCTTCCTCCAGGGTGATGGCCAGGGCCAGGATTTCGGCTTCGGTGAGATCGGAGAATTTTCGCATGCGATGTCCTGCGGGCAGGGGCTGGAGTCGTCGCCGCCGGGCCCGGACCGGACCCGCGCGGCCGCCCCGGGCGGGCGCGCCGGACGGCCGCCCCTGACGCCCGCCCGTGGAATGGACCGCTACCGAGGCCGAAGGGCGGCCGTCGTCCCGAGGCGGTCGTCCGGGACCGGAAGCCGCCGCCGCGCGGGGCGTCCGGTCGCCTGGCCCGATGCATGGCCCATGCAGGGCGAGCCATAGCGCAAGGCCGCCCCACCGGCAACACCCCCGAAACGGCCCGGGCCGGGCGGGGTTGGGAGGGGGCGGGGGGGGCGGATCAAGCCGGGTGGAGCGAAGGGGGGCGGAGTGGGCTGGACGCAGCGGGGCAAAACCGGACGGGCCGTGCTGAACTGAATTGGACCGGGCAAGCGGGTTGACCACGGTGGGCCACGTTGACCGAACCGCCGGACCGGGCTGGGCTGAATTGGTCCGAGCAAACCGAACGGACTGGACAGGGCCGAGCGGGTCGAGCGGATCACGCCGGCCTGGCCGGATGGCCCGGACCAAACCGAATTGGGTCGGCCGGACCGGACGAGCGAACTGCCGGGACGGATTGGGCTGTAGGCCGAGCGGATCGAAGCGGCCAAACCGGACCAAGCCGATCACATCGGATCGGCCGGACCGGGCCGCCCGAGCGGAGCGCCAGGGTCGCCCGGAACGACCGCCGCCCGCCTCCCCCTCTTGACAAAACCGACCAGTCGGTATTTTTTTCCCCCATGGCCGAACGCACCCGAAAACGAAAACAGCCCCAGGCCGTCCGGGCGCGCCTGCTGAAGGCGGCCGGAGACGTGGTGGCCGAGCGGGGCCTGGCCGGCATGACCCTGGACGGCGTGGCCCGACGGGCCGGGGTCAGCAAGGGCGGGCTGACCCACCACTTCCCCAACCGCCGCGCCCTGGTGGAGGCCATGGTCGACGACCTGCTGACCGGGTTCGAGCACGCCATGGCCTCGCACCTGGCCGTTGATCCCGACCCCCGCGGCCGCTTCACCCGGGCGTATATCCTGACCATGGCCGCCCCGGCCCTCCTGCCCCGGGACAACCGGATACGCGGCGCGTTCGCCCTGGCCATGAGCCAGGACGAGACCCTGGCCCGGCGCTGGCGCGACTGGCTGCACGCGCGCATCGCCAACTACGGCGAGGACGCGGCCAGCGCCCAGGGCCGCGTCATCCGCTACGCCGTGGACGGCCTCTGGCTCGAAGCCTGCTCCGGGACCTGCCTGAACGCCCCGGAAGAGCGGGAGACCGTGGTGGCCCACCTGGTCGCCCTGACCTACCGGCTCTGACACCCGGTCCGGCGGACCGCACGGTCCACGCCATCCGCGCCGCCCGCGCCGCACGTCCCGCACCCGGGGCGCATCGGCGGTGCAATCCGTCACCATGGACACAACCCGCTCCCCGACTGCACGCCCTCTCCGGAAGGTGGCCCGGGACCATGCCCGGCAGGCCCGCTGGCCCCGCGCGCCGGGGACATATGCCAGGGCAGAAGGAGCCCCCGGCGCACGGCCTATATGCGTCCGCCCGGGGCATAGGACAAATGCCGACATGCCGACGCCACCGCTGTCCACGCGCCCGGATCGCCCGGCCCGACGGCAAACAAAAAGGACTTGGAACATCGTTCCAAGTCCTTTTGGGTTGTCTTGGTGGGCCACCAAGGAATCGAACCTTGAACCTCCGGATTAAGAGACTTGTGGCATGGCTGGACATCCCGCACCATTGTCCAGTGATTGCATTGAAATCGTTCAGTTGATGCTGTACGCTTCGTCCATCCTGGTTCATGCCCAGGCGCAAGAATTGGAGACAAAAAGGAGACGAGGCGTGGCGACGTGGATCCGGTCCGGACATCCGGGCGTCTACTACCGGGAGCACCCCACCCGGCGCCACGGGCCCCGGCCCGACCGCTACTGGACCCTGCGCTACACCGCCGACGGCCGCCGGCACCACGAGTCCCTGGGCTGGTCCTCCGACGGCTGGACGGGCGAGCGCGCGGCCGGCATCCTGGCCACCCTGCGCGAGAACCGCCGCACCGGCACGGGCCCGGTCACCCTGGCCGCCCTGCGCGCCGAAAACCGCCGCGACCGGGCCGAACGGGACGCGGAGAACCGCCGCTCCGCCCTCACCTTCGCCGGGCTGGCCGACCGCTACCTCGCCTGGGCCCGCACCGCCAAAAGCAGCTGGCTTGACGACGAACAGCGCATGCACCGGCACGTGCTCCCGGCCCTGGGCGGGTTGCCCCTGGCGGAAATATCCACGGAACACGTGGCGCGGCTCAAGGAGTCCCTGGAAACCCGCCCCTCCGTCAGGACCGGCCGCCCGCTGGCCCCGGCCACGGTGCTGCAAGTCCTGGCCCTGGTACGCCAGGCCTTCAACTTCGCCCGGGAGACCCCGCTGGATCCGGCCGTGCCCTCCAGGCCCATCCACGCCGGCCCCAACCCGGCCCGGCTCACCCGGCGCGGCGGTTACGGCGTGCGCGTGCCGCGCATGGACAACGCCCGGCTGCGCACCCTCACCCCGCCCGAGGAGGCCCTGCTCTACGAGGCGGCCTGCATGGCCTGGCCCGACCACCTGGACCTGCTCCTGCTGGTGTTCGACACCGGCCTGCGACGCGAGGAGGCGGTGCGGCTGCGCCGCGAGCACGTGGCCCCGGACGCCTCCGTGGTCCACGTGGTGGACACCAAGGGCGGCCGCAACCGACCAGCCTTTCCGGATCGCTCCCGGGCCATGCTCGCCCGCCGTCTGGCCGAAATGCGCGGCCCGTGGCTGTTCCCCGGCCCCGGCGGCGGCCCGCGCGACCTGGACGCGGTCTCGCGCACGGTGCGCCGGGTGGTGGACCTCAGCGGCCTCGACCAGGGCGTGACCGACCCGCGCCTGCGCATCACCCTGCACACCGGCCGGCACACCTACGCCACGCGGCTCTACCTGGCCACGCGCGACCTCTACCTGGTGCAGCGCCGCCTGGGCCACGCAGACATGGCCGTGACCCAGAAGTACGTGCACCTGGCCGAGGCCATGGAGGCGCGGCTGGCGGCTACAGGCCGGGCTGGACAATGACGTTGACCTCCTGCGGCTCGCCCTTCCCGTTGGGCAGGCGTTCCAGGTATTCCACCAGGTACTCGCGCGGGTAGGCGACCTTCTGGCCGATCATGACGCGCACGCGCGGCCCGGCCCCGATCTGGTCGTCGCGCGCCAGGGCGGAGCGGCTGCGGATGCCGCCGGTCCACTTGTCCACGTCCCCGCGCGCGATGAGCGGCGGCAGCAGCTCCACCATGGCGGCCAGCCGCGTGATCTGCGGCGGCCCGACGCGCCGGGCGGCCTCGGCAAGGGTCAGCTTGTTGGGCATTCCGTCACCTCCATTTCATCATGCCTGTCGAATCCAATGACAACATAACGAGCCACGCAGCCTATACTATCCGCTATCGCTTCCCCCTACGGTCATGCTATGCGGCATGAAACAGGAGATGATGTCATGCCAAAATGTCATGCCACCCACCTCGAAGACGGCAACGGGTACCCGATTCCCGACATTTTTTGCGACTGCGGCGAAAAAATCGTACAGTACTGGTCGTCATGCGCCGAAGACTCCAAGACCATGTCGGTCACCTGCCCGGCATGCGGCAGGTCCTTCCGGGTGCAGATGACCAGGAACGGAATCGACTGGAAGTGTGAGATACTGGGATAGCATCATTGTCCCTCCATCGGCAGCGGCACCCGGTACCCATCCCCGGTGCGCACCGCGGCCACCTCGCACTCCCTGAAAAGTCGCAACGCCCCGCGCAGTTCCGGCGGGCTCACCTGCTCACCCAACCAGCAGTTCCGTTGAGCGTCCCGCCTCCGGGCCCGGATCTCCACCAGGGCACCGCGCCCCTTGCGCACCAGGAGCACCTGCCCGGGGACGATCACGCCGCCCTCCGGCCGTTGATGGCCATGGCGGCGGCCAGAATCCGGCGCATACGCGCCTCGTCCCGCACCCCGGAGCTCACCACGTCCAGGTCCTCCCGCAGCCGCTCCAGGACCTGCCCCAGCCCCAGGCCCGCGAAATCCTGCCAGACCAACTCGTTGGCCTCGGCCAGGTTGAACCACAGGTCCGTGGTGTCCACCTGCAGCAGCTCCCGCGGCCAGTCCACCCGCACGACACGCTCCGGCGCCGGCACCGGAGGCAACCCGGCCGGCGAACCGGCATAGCCCCGATCCGGATCGCCCGGCCCGAAGTCGGCCGCCACGGGAGTCACCCCGCCGCCTCCGGTTCCGTCCCGGCCGGGCCCGGCCGTCTCGATCCGGACCAGCGCCTCCACGGTTCGGTCCAGCACCACCACCCGCATCCCGCCGCGCCCCGCCCCGAGCCGCTGTCGGGTGAGTCCGAGCCCGCCCAGCCAGCGATGCAGGTTCGCCACGCTTCCGGCCCGAAGGTCCTCCGCACAACCCCGGTCGTAGGCCTCCAACAAATCGACCAGAGGCACGACCTCCTCGCCCCGGCCCGCGTACACGGCCAGCACCCGGGCCAGCCGCCGCACCGCGCGCGGATTGCGGGTCAGGTCGCAGGCCGCCACGCTCACGCCCGGCCCCCG
>JBFWIY010000283.1:0-4718 GCA_050255855.1 Desulfovibrionaceae bacterium | reverse complement strand
ATGTCCCGCAGCTGCAGCAGGTAGCTGTCGTTGAGGTTGGTGATCTTCTGGGGCAGCGTCTCGATGAGGATTCCCGTGGTGCGCGAGTTGCCGATGTCCAGGATGAGGTCCACGTCCACCGGGATCTCGCTCTCGGGGTTGATGACCTGGACCGTGATGTCGCCGGTGGCCAGGCGCAGGACGTCGAGCACGGTGAGGTAGCTGGCCAGGTACTCCAGCACGTAGTCCGATTCCTGGCGGCGCTTGGAACCCTTGGCGAGCCAGGCGCTCCACGTCGAGAAGAGCCATTCGTCCACCCAGCCGGAGTTCAGGAACCAGGCGTTGTCCCGCACGTGGTGGGCCAGCTTGAAGGCCCCGTGGGAGGACACGTCGTTGGGGCTCAGGGCGTGGTACTGCTCGCCCTCGGCGGGCGGGGGCTCGACGGTCATGTCGAAGACCAGCGTGACGTACAGCAGCGCGGGGTCGTCGGGCGAGCGATCGAAGCGGAACCGCGCCCAGTTGCCGGGCCCGCACTCGAAGCGCTCCTCGCCGCCCGGCCATTGCTGGTCCCGCTTGCGCAGAAAGGGCGCGGGCAGCCACTGCCCCAGCCAGGGCTCCAGGGCCTTGCGGCCGTCGATCTCGTAGTCGAAGTCCTTGGGCTGGCGGGTCACCATGTCCAGGAACATCCCGTCCTCCTCCATCAGGCAGCAGAGCAGGTTCTTCTGCCGCCCGGCGTACTCGCCGTCGGGCCGCTGCTCCTCGCGGAAATAGCGGCGCAGCCGGCTGAAGGCAGGGGTCTCGATGTCGAAGTCGAGATACTGGGGACATCCCTGGGGGATGAGGCTCACGGGCGATTTGTACGAGGGAGGGTTTCTCATGGATTCTCCGGATCGGGTTCGGGAGGGCTTGCCATTACTCCCGCACGAACATGATGCGATATTCCTGGGATGCCCCGTTGACGTCGTGGAACACCCAGTGGCACGGGGTGTCGGTGCCCTCGCCGCGGCAGACCATGTCGGCGGAGCCCCAGTTGTCTCCGCTCGAACAGTACATGCGGTCGGAACTCATCTGCAGGGTACCGTCCGGCCCGACGGTGGCCCGGGTGGCGCCGACGCACTTGCCGGCCACGGCCGGGTCGATGATGAACCGCTTGCCGACCCCGTCCGGGCCGAAGCAGAACCGCTCGGTGACGATGCGCTTGGTGTGGTACTCAGGCCGCGTCCCCACCCAGCACCCCTCCAGGAAGGAGGTGTCCCCGGTGCGCTTGGCCTCCTCGGGAATCTGCAGTCCCTGGCCGGGGCGTGGCGTCTCGGCTTGGGCCTGGTTGGGTTCGGGCTTGGGCTGGGGGGCGGATTCCGCCTTGGGCTTGGGCTGCGGCGCCACTTTGGGGGCGGGCGCTGGTTCGGGCTTAGGCTCGGCGACCGAGACCGGCAGCTGGGGTGGCGCCACCACCGCGGGCGTGGCGGGCGCGACCACGGCCGGGGTGGGCGGTGGGGCGGGCAGGTTGATGATGTCAGTGGTCTCCTGGCCGCCGGCATTGTCGTCGGCGCGCGTGGGCCCGGGGGCGGCCATCCAGCACATCGCCGCCAGGGCCAGAGCCAGGAATTGGAGCATGGCCCGGAGCAGGCGCGGGGCGGAGGGATGCGACGGGATGGGCATGGGGGCCTAGCGGCGGCTGAGGGTTGCTGGCCAGGAGGGCGCGCCGTTGAGGTCCAGCCGCCCGGAGCAGCTGGCTGGCTGGGCGTGCATGGAGGCGCAATCCAGGGTCATGCCGGTGTAGCTCGTGCCGTCGGGGCACAGGGCGTCGCCGGTGGTCACGCGCAGGGCCCCAGTGCCGTCCAGGGTGGTGCCGGCGGCGCCGGTGCACTGCCCCTTGGGCCCGTCGATGACCATCTGGCCCTGGCCGTCCGCCCCCAGATCGAGGGAGAGCTTGAGGTCCTTGGCGCTCGCCCCGCCGCTGGGCGTGATGGTCCACTTGCCCTGCATGAAGCCGGGGTTCTTGGCCTTGACCGCCTCGTCCGGGATGACCAGGGGCATCTCGCCTGGCGGTGTGGCGGCCCCGGGCTTGTTCTGGGGCTTGGCCTCGGCCTTGGGCTTGGCCGTGTCCTTGGTGGGGGCCTTGGACTTGGGCAGGAAGGCCTCGGGGGTCATGGGCTGCTGTCCGGCGGGGCTCGGCGCGGGGTGGGCCGCGGAGTTCGGCTGGGAGGGGGTGTGGGTCTTGTCCGGCGGGGACTGCTGGGCCGGTGGCGTCTGTCCCTGGGCCTGCTTGTCCGGCGCGGCCTGCTCCGAGGGCTGCTCTTTTGTGGTCTGCTGTTCAGTGGCCTGCTTTCCCGGGGTCGCCGGGTCGGCGGCGTTCTGTTCCTGGGCGTTCTGGTCCGTCGTCTCCGGGACGGGAACGGTCCCGGCCGGGGTTTCGTCGTGGTTCGGAACGGTCGGCACCCCCGTCGGGACCGTGGTAGTGGACGTCGGCACGTCCATCTGGATGGGATCCTCGCGGCCGGGGACCGTTTGGGACGTGCCCGGCACCACGATGACCGTGCTTTCGTGACTGGTGGCAGACGACCCGGCTCCCTGGTTCCTCACGTCCGAGGTGGCCGCCCCGGCGGGAACCACCAGAAGGCCTCCGAGCAGCACGGCCAGGGCCAGCCGCTTCACCGTCTTCCTGCAATGCGACATGTTCGATCCTTGGTTGGAGAACCGTCACTTCCGATGGAACTTCCCCTGCCAGGTGGAGCCGGCCTTGGACTTGTTGCGGCCGGTGCACTCGGTCCGTTCCCCGTGGCGCACGCAGCGCACCTCCTGGCCGGAGAACCTATGCCCGTTGGGGCAGACGATAACCTCCTCCGTGTCGATCACCAGCGTCCCGTCCTCCTGCATAATACCCCAGGCCGGCGAGGTGCAGGTGCCGCCATCGGATTCCACGCGGACTTCACCCTTGCCCTGGACATCGAAGGCGTACTCCATGGCCACCTCATTGTGGCCGTCGTCGTACAGCCCGGTGTCGCAGCGCCACACGCCCTCAAGGAAGCTCATATCCTTTCCCGGAGTCTCGGGCAGCGTCAATCCCTGGGAGGGCTCCACACAGGTGCTCTGGTATTGCTCCAGCTGGCGGTGCAGGTCGTCGATCTCGGTTCGCAGGGCCTGTTCCCGGTCCTGCTCGGTCCGCAGGGCCACGTCGGGGGCGGCGTCCAGACCGAAGGAGAGGCCTGGCAGGGAGAAAAGCGGCGCCATCCCGGGCCAGCCTACGAAGAGCAGGGCCAGCAGCGCGAGTAGCAACAGCAGCGGCAGCAGCCAGGGCCACAGCCGCCAGCCTCGCACCGGGACGATGGGGGGCTGGGGCAGCACCTCGGGCTCCACGGCAGAAGGCACGGCCGCCGGTGGCAACGTCGTCGGAACCCGCAGCGGGGCTAGGCGCGAGAGGTCTTGGGGCATGGCGCCCACGGTCTTGGGCCCGAACCCCCAGCCGGTGACCACGGGCTGCTCGCCCACCACGAATAGGAAGCTGTCGTCGGGGTATTGCAGGGCCCGTTTCAGGATGTTGCCCGCCAGCATGCGTTGGGGGATGCCGCTCTGCATGAGCTGCGCGGCGTGGGCCAGGATGTCGGCAGCCAGCGCGCCGATGTGGGCGCGCACGGCGTTCTGCTGTTCCGGGTCCAGGCTGGAGAGGCTCCGCGTCCGGCCCTGGACCGGCGAATACCAGTCCACGGCCTCTCGGGAGTCGTCCGGGATGGGCTCGGCGAACAGCAGGACGTACGGCTCTCCGAAGTGACTGCGGAGCTGCTCGGTCAGCTGCGAGTGGCATTCCGAGACGAAGATGCCCTGGTAGGCCAGGGGGTGCAGGTCGCCGCGGGGGGTGCTGGTGATGAGTGTTCCGGGCATGGCGCGCTCCGATTACTGGGAAATGACGTCGGGGGTCACCCCGTGTTCCTTGAGAAAGGCCGCGAGGTCGTCGGCGGGCAGGGACAGGCTTGACTGCCGGTAGCTCTCGCTGTCCCGGGATATCATGGTGTTGATGCCGATCACGTTGCCGGATTCGTCCACCAGCGGCCCGCCGCTGTTGCCCGGGGAGAGCGGGGCCGTGTGCAGCAGCAGGGGCGGGTCGTAGTCCAGCACCACGCTGATTACCCCTTCGCTGTAGACCACCTCGGGCACGGAGCTGGTGTCGCCCTTCTCGATGATGGAACGGAACTTGGGGTCGTTCTGGGTCACGGCCATGGGGAAGCCCCAGGCGCTGACCCGGTCCATGCGCTTGGCCCCGCCGCGCAGGCGCAGGGGGCGCAGCCCCTCCGGCCCGCCGCCGGACAGGCGCAGGATGGCGTAGTCGCGGTCTTCGTTGTCGCTTACCGCTACGGGGATAGCCTTCTTCAGGCCGCCCAGCAGCTTGTTCGTCACCAGCACCTCGGCGTCGGGGGATCCGACCACGTGGGCGTTGGTGGCGATGATCTCCGGGGTTACGAAGAATCCGGAGCCGGTGCTGATGTCCTGGCCGGACCGGGTGAAGATGAGCACTGTAGCGGCTTCCAGCAGGTGGTCGATGGTTTCGGGGCGGGCCTCGGAGGCTGGCTTGGCGGCGGCGGGATCGGGGGCGGCGTTTTCCGGGACCGCGCCTCCGGGGGCGGCGGCGCGGGGCGCCACCGGGCGGCCCGGGGTCAACGCGGCCTTGGCGCTGCAAGGGTCGCCTTGGAGCAGGGCGCGCAGCAGGGAGGTCTCTTCCTCCAGGGCTTGGACCACGCCCTTCT
>JBFWIY010000282.1:0-4719 GCA_050255855.1 Desulfovibrionaceae bacterium | reverse complement strand
TGAGCGCAAGGCGAATCGTGGGAGGTCCGGGGATCGATACCGGGCGGACCAGGCATTGCGGAACATTGCGGAGTGTGGATTTTCCCCGGTCCCGTCCGGCCCGGCGGCCCGGGCGGCCCGGGGGCCGTCCGGGGGGGGCCGGGCCGGGCGCTCACGGGCGCTCACGCCCCGGGCGGTTCCGGGAGGGCGGCAGGCCGGGCCCGGTGCGGGTCGGCTGGGGCGGGGATGGCTGGCGTCGGGGCCGGGCGGGGCCGGAGCGCGGGCGGAGCAGGGGGCGGCCGCGCCGGACCGGGGGCGGCCGCCGGGAAGCCTTGTGGTTCGCGGCTTGGTTGCCGATGACCGGGGCGGTCCGGAACCCCGGCGCGACCGGGAATCGGCACCTCGGGTCCAGATGGATGACCGGATTGACGGCCAGATTGGGGTTTGAACCGGGCTTGGGCAAGGGCGCGGAGCGCCAACCGCCCCGGCCGTCGGCCACGTCCGTCCCTGGAGTCAGGGGAGGGCGAGCGGCGTCCCCGACCCCAACGGGGCCGGATGACGAGGCCGGGCCGGGCAGGATCACCGGCGCTCACGACCCTTCGTGGCGCAGACGCTCGCCCGTTTCAGACTCGGTCCAAAAGGAATCCAGATCATTGCGGACAGCTGCGGAACCACCCGCGGCATAGCCTCAGCTCCGGGGCGGACGACCCGGAAAATCCCGTCCCGCCGTGCCCCGGACTGGACGCCTTCACGTTTTCATACCTGCATTGAATTAAATGTATTTTAAAAATATTTCGCCCGCTCTTCCCGGCGGAGTCCACCCGGCGCGCCGCAGCCGATCGGATCGCAGCGCGCGGCTGCGGATGCCCATTGTCCAGCATTGCGGAATTCCGCCGAAGCGGCCCCCCGTCTCAGAGTGCGGCAGGCTTTGCAGGCGATCAGGTCGGCCCGCCCGTCCCGGCGCGCGCTCGTGCCCGTCACCCGTCCGACCCGGCGATCACGCGCGCTCACGCCCCGTCCCGCCTCCGGCCCGGGATACGGCTGGCCAGGGGAGGGGAGCCGGGGGCGAGGCGAGCGGCGGCCGTGTTCCCGCCTCACCCCCGTTCCCCTCGTCTTTCGCCCTTCGCCCGGGAACCCTTGTCCGGCGCGGGTTGGTTGCCGCTCAAGCGGAGATCGGAACGCCTGCGCGGAGGGGGCGCCAGGGGAATCGACCCGGCGAAGCCGGAAGTCCGCCCGTCCCGGGCGGGCGCAGCGGTCCCAAGGCGAGCCGTGCCCCCGCAGGGGAGCCCCGGCCGGGGAGCATCGGGCCTGAGTGGGCTGGCTTGGAGCTTGACCACGCAACCGCGGCGTGCCGGGCCGCAACAGGAACGCATTCCTCCGGTGCGACCGGCCGTTTCCCTCCCCGCCAGGGAAGCGGCGGACCGGATGGGCAACGCCCCGCGCGCGGGGGCAGGCGTTTCTCCCTCGTCCGGGGCCATCCGGGTGACGACGTCCCCGCGCGTCCGAGGGGATCCGGATTCGACTCGGGCTCCGGCCCCGTCGCAACGTCCCCCGTGCGGACCGTTTTACGGCGGAGGGCCATACCGTTAAGTAACGTCTCCGCGGCTGGCGGGGGCGGCAGGGGAAGAGGCGTAAGCCCCCTCCGGCTCCGATCGGGTTTCGACCTCGCCCCGCCCGGCGGGGCCCCGGGATGCCAGGGCTGTGAACCGATTCCGCCGCCCCCGCGCGCGGGCGGCGACCTGACATACAGGTATGCCACGCCGCGCGGCCAGCAACGCCCCCCCCGCGCCGGGCTGCGACCGTAGCCCGCCGCGGCGGCCAGCCGAAGCGGCTCCCTGCCGACCGCCCCTCTCCCCCCGGTCTCAGGCCAGGTCCGCGGCCTGCAGGGCGGCGCTGACCTGCGCCAGGGCGGCGGAGTCCAGGTTCCAGGTGTGCCAGTGGAGCTCCACGGGCATGGGACGGCCCGGGGCCAGGTCCACCAGCCCGCCGCGCGCCAGGGCCTCGCGCACCTGGAGCTGCGGGGTCAGGCCGTAGGCCGCACCCGCCGTCACCAGGGCCACGAACCCCTCCGACGACGGGACATAGTGGCGGGGGTAGTCCGGCACGCCGTCCGGGCCGAACTCCCGGGCCAGAAAGCGGTCGTGCAGGCCGTCGTCCCGGTTGTAGAGCACGGCCGGGGCGAGGGCCGCGGCCTCGGGGGTGAGCCCGTGCGGGAACCAGCGCCGCCGGAACGCCGGGGTGCAGGTGCAGGGGTAGTCCATGCGCCCCAGCCGGGCCACCCGGCAGCCCTGCATGGGCTCGGGTCGGGTGCTGACGCAGCCCGCCACCTCGCCCGCGCGGAGCAGGGCGTGGGTGCGTTCCTGGTCCTGGACGCGCAGGTCCAGCAGCCAGCCGTGCTCCAGGGCCAGGGGGAGCAGGGCGGGCAGGACCCAGGTGGCCAGGGAGTCGGCGTTGACGCCGATGGGCAGGCGCGGGCTGGGGGCGTCGCGGTCCAGCTCGGCGCGCAGGTCGTCCTCCAGCAGGCGCAGGCGGCGCACGTGGCGCAGCAGCCGGCGGCCCAGCTCCGTGGGCCGGGGAGGCGTGGCGCGCACCAGCACCGGGCGGCCGAGCCGGTCCTCCAGCAGGCGGATGCGCTGGGACACGGCGGACTGGGTCACGTGGAGCCGCGCCGCGGCCCGCTCGAACCCGCCGCCGTCCACCACGGCGTCCAGGGCCTCCAGCAGCCGGGGCTCCAGCAGGCTGGTGTCGAATCGTATGGAATCGCGGCTTGTTGGGGGCGACTGCGCAAGGTCGTGTGGTGTGGGATCAGGCATGAGCCAACATTAGCAATTCTTATGGAAAAGAAAAAGAATGAATTTCCATTTCACAAGCGGTCCGGGTAGACCCCGGCCATGACGCAGCGCACGAGTCTTTGGGGCGAAGGCCCCTGGGGAGAGGCAGGGCGGGATGCCCCGGCCCGGAGGGAACCGGCCCGGAGGGAACCGGCCCGGGGGGAACCGGCCCGGGGGGCGGCGGTCCGGGGGGATGCCGGGCCGGGCGATGCAGGCCGTAGCGGGGCGGTTTGGGGAGATTTGACCAGGAAGCCCGCCCCGCGTCCCGGGGCGGACCGACCGGCCGGACCCTGCCGAAGCGCATCCCCGCAGGTGGGCCGCCGCGCAGGGCGGACCGCGCCCTGGCCGGAGGTCCGTGGCGTGGGCGTGCCCGCCGGGCTTGCCCAAGGGCTCGCTGCGGCCCCTGATGGATGTCCCGCCGTCGCATGGCGCCCCGGCCGCGCCCTTGCCCGTACCGCCTGCCCGTCCGTCGCCGGACGGACCGCCGTGCCGCTGTCCGGCCTCACCTTGGCCCGCCCCGCGCCAGATTCCGCCCGCCCCGCCCCCGCGCCCGCCTGCCCCGCCTCCGCCCGCCCCGCGCCCGTCCGCCCTCGGGCCGGATCCCGCTTTGGAGCCCGGCCGTGAGCGCGCTGCTCCAAGGTTTCGGCCTGGGCTGCGGACTCATCGTGGCCATCGGCGCGCAGAACGCCTTTGTGCTCACCCGCGGGGCCCGGCGCGACCACCCCTGGCTGGCCGCCCTGTGCTGCTCGGCCTGCGACGCCGTGCTCATCGCCCTGGGCGTGGCCGGGGTGGGCGGGGTGGCGGCCGCGAGCCGGACCCTCACCGGCCTGGCCACCTGGGGCGGCGCGGCCTTTCTGGCCTGGTACGGGCTGCGCGCCGGGCGTTCGGCCCTGCGCCCCTCCGCCCTGGCCACGACCGGCGCGCCCGGCCCGGCCATGCCCCGTCCGGCGCGCGCCGTGATCCTCACCGCCCTGGCCGTGAGCTGGCTCAACCCCCACGCCTGGCTGGACACGGTGGTCCTGCTGGGCGGCATCAGCGCCCACCACGCCGGGGCGGGGCGGTGGTGGTTCGGCCTGGGCGCGGCCCTGGCCTCCCTGGTTTGGTTCCATGCCCTGGGCCTGGGCGGGCGGCTGCTGGCCCCGGTGCTGGCCGGTCCGCGCGCCTGGCGGGTGCTGGACGCCGTGGTCTGCCTGACCATGCTCTCCATCGCCGCCTCCCTGGTGCGGGAGGGCCTGCGCCTCGGTCTGGGCTAGGGATGGAGGTTGTTGGAGATGGTTGTATTCCATGCCGCCGCCGTCGCCGCGTCGCCGCCGGAATCGGGGCGGCCCGCGCCCCCGGACGCGCTCCGGCCTGTGGGGAGAGGATCGCCTCGGCCGCCCAACCAGCAGCGTCTCGCGTCAGAGCTATAAGGAAATAACCTCGACATGTTGGTCGACTTCGGGGGAGCGTGGCATTCGCCCCGCCGCGCCGTCCCGTTCGGGACGCGCCCTGAGTCTGGGCCTGGGGCGGGGCGACGCGGGGGGAGAGGCTCGTCACGGCCGCCCGGCCAACCGCGCCACGTGCCAGAGCTACAGGAAAATAATTTCGACGTGTTGGACGCGACATGGGGGGGCGTTCCCGCGGCCGCCGTCGCCCCGCTCCGACCGCGCCTTGGGCCTGGGGCGGGGCGGCATCGCTCGGCCGCCCGCGGCCGTTGCCTCGTTTTTGGAAACAAAACCATTTCAATGGGCTGAGCGGTTTTGCCATGAGGCGTCCGTCCGGTCCCCGCCGTTGCGTCCAGAGGGCGGCGCGGCCGGACCAGCGTAGAGGCCTGAAATATTTCCATTGGATAGTGGAATCCTTTCCCCCCGGCCCCCTTGCCGCCCCCTCGCCCCGCCCCTTGCCTTCGACCCAGCCCCCACCTCTCCCC
>JBFWIY010000281.1:0-4747 GCA_050255855.1 Desulfovibrionaceae bacterium | reverse complement strand
AGCGGACCTTGCGCAGCAGCTCGATGCCGGTCATCTTGGGCATGTTCCAGTCCGAGACGATGAAGTCGATGTTGTCCCGGTTGAGGATGTCCCAGGCGGAGGTGCCGTCGTCGGCCTCCACCACGTTCTCCAGCCCGATCTGGCGCAGGATGTTCTTCACGATCTTGCGCATGGTGGAGAAGTCGTCCACCACCAGGATGCGCATTTTCTTGTCGTAGGCCATGCTCGTATCCCCTCTCAGTCTTCGTTCTCGTAGCGTTCGCGGAAGTGCTCGCGGAGCTTTTTCAGGGCCTGCGAATGGAGCTGCGAGACCCGTCCCTCGGTGATGTCCATGACCTCCGCGGTCTCCTTCATGTTCAATTCCTCACCGTAATACAGCGATATTACCAGTTTCTCCCGGGGCGTCAATTCCTCGATGAGGGAGGCCACCTTGTCCACCATCTCCTGGAAGGCGGTGTTCTGGTAGGGCTCGTTTTCGGTGAGCCCGTCGCGGCCGCCCACCAGGGAGTCGTTGAAGGCGTCCAGGCTGACGCACATCTGGTTCTGCAGGGCCTCAAGCCCCTGCTGCACGTCGCGGGCGCTCATGCCCGTGCGCGCGGCCAGCTGCGGGGCCGTGGCCGTGGCGCCGGTCTCGCGTTCGATCTGGCGCACGGCGTCCTCGATGACCTTCACCTTCTGCCGCATGCCGCGGGAGAACCAGTCCATGCGCCGGAGCTCGTCGAGCATGGCGCCCTTGATGCGGTTTTCCGAGTAGGTGTCGAACTTGATGCCCAGGGTGGGGTCGAATTTGCCCAGGGCGTCCAGCAGGCCCAGGCTGCCCGCGCTCATGAGTTCCGAGAGGTCGACGTTCTGGGGCAGCTTGGCCTTGAGCCGCAGGGCGAGAATGCGGATCTTCGGGGCGAAGTGCCGCACGATCTCTTCCTGCTCCCGCGGGGAGAACTCGGGCCAGGGCCGGTCCCCGGCCTGGAGCTCAAGCCACGGTTTGCTCTTGGAAGAGGAGCTTTTTCCAGAAGAACTTAATATTTCCATCGACCTTGTCCGTCACGTCCCAGGCGTTGATGCGGCGCGCCGCGGCTTCGAGGGCCAGGGCGGCCGGGCTTTCCGGGCTGCGGTGGCAGAAGGGCTCCTGTGCGACCACGGCGGCCCGCACCTTGGGATCCAGCGGGATGGCGCCCACCAGGTCCAGGGACACGCCGGAGAGGAAATGGTCGCAGGCGTTGGAGAGCTTGAGGTAGACCTCCTTGGCCGAGCGCTCGTCCCGGGCCATGTTCACCAGCACCCGGAAGCGCTCCACCCCGTGGTGCACCTTGAGCACCTTGATGAGGGCGTAGGCGTCCGTGAGCGAGGTGGGCTCCGGGGTGAGCACCAGCAGGCGCTCCTGCACGGCCAGGTTGAAATACAGCACGTTGTCGTTGATGCCCGCGCCGGTGTCCACGATGAGGAAGTCGATCTCGTCTTCCAGCTGGTCCATGGCGTCGAGCAGTTCGAGCTTCTGGCCGGTGTCCAGGTCCACCATCTCGCTCACCCCGGAGGAGGCCGGGAGGATGCGGAAGCCGTAGGGCGTCTTGAAGAGCACGGTGTCGAGCTTGGCGCCCTCGTGGAAGAGGTGGAACAGGTTGTATTTCGGGGTCATGCCCAGGATGACGTCCACGTTGGCCAGGCCGAGGTCGGCGTCCAGCAGCACCACGCGGCGTCCCATGCGCGAGAGGAGGTAGGCCAGGTTGACCGAGACGTTGGTCTTGCCCACGCCTCCCTTGCCGGAGGTGACGGAGAAGACCAGGGGGAGCTTCGCGCTCATTCGTCCTCCTTGCCGGGGGCGGCGGGGCTCCCGGGCAGCTGGTGCTTGAAGAGCAGGCGCCAGAGCATCTCCGGCTCGGCCCCGGCCAGGCTGTTCTTGAGCCCCGGACCATAGGACAGGGCCGAGGCGGGCAGGCCGAGGCTCTGGGCCATATTGACCAGCGCTCCAAAGGTACAGGCTTCGTCGAGTTTCGTCCAGATGATGCTTTTCAGCCGGGGGCTTGCATAGCGTTCGGCAAAGGCTTCGAGCTGGGCTTCGGCGTAGTGCGGGGCGAGCACCAGGTGGGCCGCGGCGTCGCCGGGGTCGTCCCCGGATTCGGCCTCGGGCTCGGCCAGGCCCGCCACCGGGGCCAGGCCGCGCTCGGCCAGCCAGCCGGCCAGGGTGGCCTCGCCGGACAGGGCGGGCAGGTCCACGAAGACGCGGTCGAACTGCCCGGCCTCGGCCAGCAGCAGCCCGAAGGCCTCCAGGTCCGGGGCCTCGCGGAAGGCCAGGTTGGAGAGCTCGGCGTAGTGGCGCAGCATCCGGCGTCCCTGGCCGCGGCCGGGGTCGGCGGCCACCACGCAGACGCGGGCCTTGGGCTGGGCCTTCTTGTGGCGCAGGGCCAGGCGCAGCAGGGCGCTGGTTTTGCCCACGCCGCTGGGCCCGGCGAAAATCTGGAACTTTTCCGGGTAGGCCCCCGGGGCATAGGCCCGGCAGTCCGCCAGGCCCTGGAGCACGGGCAGCACGGTGCGGGCCGGGTCCGCGGCCAGCTCGCGGTACACGGTGAGCAGGGCGGTCTCGGCCACGCCCTCGCGCTCCAGGTAGTCCATGGCCACGCGCTGGCGGCCGGACAGGACCGAGAGGTCCATCTGGGACTTCATGAGGGCCAGGAAGTGGCCGCGGATCTGCTGCCACTCGCGGGCGAAGCGGCCGGAGGACTCCAGGGCCTCGCCCAGGAAGTCGTCCTTGCTGAGGGCCGGGGCGGGTCCGGCGGCGCTGCGGTAGGCGCGGCCGGCGCGGGCCTGGGCGGCCCGGCCCTGGGTCGGGTGCTCCAGCCCCACCACCACCTCGCAGCAGCGCTTGCCGTCGTCGTCGGTGATGGTGCGGTTGCTCAGGATGACGACGTCGTCGCCGAGTTCGGCCTTGACGCGGGTGAGCGCCGCGGCGGGGGACGTGTCGCGGTAGGTCTTCACGTGCATGGCGTTAGTTCAACTCCACGATGGCCAGGGAGACGAGCTTGATGTCCGCCGGGATCTCGGCCTGGGAGATGGCGGGCAGCGTGGGCAGGAAGCGGATGAACAACTGGGCCAGGTGCGGCCTCAGCTGCGGGGTGGTGAGCAGGACGGGCTGGCCGTCGGTGGTCACGGCGCGGTCGGCGGCGGCGCCGATGCGCTGGATGATGCGGTGGGCCATGGCCGGCTCCACGGCCAGGTAGGAGCCCTGGTCGCTCTGGCGGATGCTGCCGGCCAGCTTCTCGTCGATCTCGGGGCTCAGGGTCAGGATGGGCAGGGAGCCGTCGCTGGCCAGGTAGTTCTTGAGGATGCTGCGGCCCATGCGCGCCCGCACGAACTCGGTGAGCTGGGTGGTGTCGCGGATGTTGGCGCCGTAGTCGGCCAGGGTCTCCACGATGGTCAGCAGGTCGCGGATGGAGACGCCCTCCTGCACCAGGTTCTGCAGGACCTTCTGCACCTGGCCCACGGAGAGCACGCCGGGCACCAGGCTCTCTACGGCCTTGGGGGCGCGCTTGGCCAGGTTGTCCAGCAGCTCCTGCACCTCCTGGCGGCCCAGGAACTCGTGCAGGTTGCGGCGGAAGACCTCGGTGAGGTGGGTGGCCACCACGGTGGCGGGGTCCACCACGGTGTAGCCGGTGAGCATGGCCTCTTCCTTCTGGGCCTCGGGGATCCAGATGGCGGGCAGGTTGAAGGCGGGCTCCACGGTCTGCACGCCCTCGATGCGGTGCTTGGCGTCGCCGGGGTCCATGGCCAGGTAGTGGTCGATGAGGATCTCGGCCGAGGCCACGGGGTTGCCCTTGATGAGCACGCGGTACTCGCCGGGCTTGAGCTGGAGGTTGTCGCGCAGGTGCAGCGACGGAATGATGACGCCCATGTCCAGGGCGAACTGGCGGCGGATGGAGCGGATGCGGGTGAGCAGGTTGCCGGACTGGCTCTCGTCCACCAGGGGGATGAGCCCGTAGCCCACCTCCAGCTCCAGGGCGTCCAGGGGCAGCAGGGCCTGCACCTCTTCCGGGGTGTCCAGGGTGGGGGCCTTGTCCTTGGCCTTCTTCTTGTCCTCGGCGTCGGCCTTGGTGAGCTGGTTGCCCGGGGACACGCGGCTGACCAGGAAGACCAGGCCCGAGAGGGTCAGGAAGGGCAGGGTGGGCATGCCCGGCACGATGGCGAAGATGACCAGGATGCCGGAGACGAGCTTGAGGGCCCGGTGGTGGTAGGTCAACTGGCCCAGGAATTCCTCGCCCATCTTGGCCTCGGCCGCGGCGCGGGAGACGATGATGCCCGCCGAGGTGGAGATGATGAGCGAGGGAATGGTGGCCACCAGACCGTCGCCGATGGTCAGCAGGGTGTAGGTGTGGGCGGCGTCCACCCAGTTCATGCCCTTTTCCACCACGCCGATGAGGAAGCCGCCGATGATGTTCACCATGGTGATCATCATGCCGGCCTTCACGTCTCCGGACACGAACTTGCCCGCGCCGTCCATGGCGCCGTAGAAGTCGGCCTCGCGGCGGATGAGCTCGCGTCGGCGCAGGGCCTCGGTCTCGTCGATGAGCCCGGCGTTGAGGTCCGCCTCGATGGCCATCTGCTTGCCGGGCATGGCGTCCAGGGTGAAGCGGGCCGCCACCTCGGCGATGCGCGTGGTGCCCGCCACGATGACGGTCTTGTTGAGGATGAACAGGATCATGAAGATGACGCAGCCGATGACGTAGTTGCCGCCGACCACGAACTCGCCGAAGCTCTG
>JBFWIY010000280.1:0-4760 GCA_050255855.1 Desulfovibrionaceae bacterium | reverse complement strand
CGAGTACATGGTCCAGGACTTCTCCGTGGTCCCGCCGAGCACGGACCTCTACGCGGTCATGGAGATCATCCTGGGCAAGCGTCAGCGCATCGTGCCCGTGGAGGAGGACGGGGCCATCATCGGGGTCATCACCCGCACCGACCTGGTGAACCTGCTCATCGAGGAGCCCGCGCGCATTCCCGAGTCGCTCATGCCCGAGCGCTCGCGCGACCGGAACATCCGCTCGCTCATGCGCAACCGCCTGCCTCGGCCCATGTACGATCTTCTCGTGAGCGCCGGGACCCTGGCCCAGGACGAGGGCGCGGTGGCCTACGCCGTGGGCGGGTTCGTGCGCGACATCCTGCTCGGCCGCAAGAATCTGGACCTGGACCTGGTCATCGAGGGCGACGGCGTGGCCTTCGCGCGCAAGCTGGCCGAACGGGTGGGCGGCCGCGTCAAGGAGCACCACAAGTTCAAGACCGCGGTGGTGATCTTCCCGGACGACTCGCGCGTGGACGTGGCCACGGCCCGGCTGGAGTACTACGAGCACCCGGCGGCCCTGCCCACGGTGGAGCTCTCCTCCATCAAGATGGACCTGTACCGCCGCGACTTCACCGTCAACGCCCTGGCCGTGAACCTGAACCCGGGGAGCTTCGGCCAGCTGGCGGACTTCTTCGGGGCCCAGGCCGACATCCGCGACCGGGTCATCCGCGTGCTGCACTCCCTGAGCTTCGTGGAGGACCCCACGCGCATCCTGCGCGCCGTGCGCTTCGAGCAGCGCTTCGGGTTCCAGATCGGCGGCCAGACCCTCAAGCTCATCAAGAACGCCCTCCAGCTCAACCTCATGACCCGCCTCTCCGGCAGCCGATTGTTTCATGAGCTGAACATGATCATGGAGGAGGAGCACCCGCTGGACTCCTTGCGCCGCCTGGACGAACTGGGCGTATTGCC
Organism: Desulfovibrionaceae bacterium; assembly: GCA_050255855.1. Classification (GTDB taxonomy): domain Bacteria; phylum Desulfobacterota; class Desulfovibrionia; order Desulfovibrionales; family Desulfovibrionaceae. The sequence continues at coordinate 3,830 of JBFWIY010000280.1, read as the reverse complement.
GGCTATCCATCCCCTGCTCCGCCTGGACGACAAACGCGAGGCCATCATCGAGGAGCTGGACCGGGTGCAGGGCTGGTACCGCCTGCTCTTCCTGGACCCGGCCCCGGTGCGCTGGAAGCTCTACTTCCTGGGCCTGTGCATGGGCGTCAAGCGCGAGGAGATCCAGACCATCCTGACCCGGCTCGGGCTCACCCAGCGCGAGGAGCGCGACTTCCTGGCCCTGCGCGACGCCATCGCCGAGGCCCTGTCCAGCCTCATGGGCTGGGACGAGAAGACCAGCCCCCTGAGCCGCCTCTACTTCACCCTGGACCCCCTGCCCGTGGAGGGGGTGCTCTTCCTCATGGCCAAGAGCCGCAAGGAGCAGGTCCGCAAGCACATCTCCCAGTTCCTGGCCAACGTGCGCTTCAAGCGCCTGGACATCGGCGGCCGGGACCTCAAGAAGCTCGGCCTGCCGCCCGGGCCCCTGTACGCCCGCATCCTGCGCCACGTGCGCACCCGGTTCATCGACGGCTTCGCCCCGGACCGTGAGTCCCAGCTCTCCCTGGCCCGGCAGCTCATCCGCTACCCGGAGCTGCTGGACCGCGGGGCCTGAGGCCGGAGACCCGCGAAATCGCGGATTCCCAACGGCTTGCCCTCGCCCCGCTGCCGGTATACAGTGCGCGCTACTGCGTTTTCCGGCCCGGGCCGCCTCGCGCCGGCCCGGCCCCTTTCCCCCGGGCGCGAACGGGCCCGCCGGAGCCGAATCCGGACGGGCCAGGAGTGGAACGATATGGACGTGTTGTGGGCCCCCTGGCGGCTCGACTACATCCTCGGCCCCAAGCCGGACGAATGCGTGTTCTGCATTCCCGAGCACACCCGCGAGGACGAGGAGCGCCTCGTCCTGTGGCGCGGCAAGACCGCCTTCATCATCATGAACCGCTTTCCCTACAACAACGGCCATGTCATGGTCTGTCCCTACCGGCACGTGAGCTGCGTCACCGAGCTCACCCCCGACGAGGCCGCGGAGTGCATGCACCTGCTCCAGGCCAGCGTGGCCGTGCTCAAGCACGACTTCCGGCCCCAGGGCATCAACGCGGGGCTGAACCTGGGGGAGGCCGCGGGCGCGGGCATCGCCGCGCACATGCATTTCCAGATCGTGCCCCGCTGGAACGGGGACGCCTCGTTCATGGCCGTGTTCGGCGAGACCCGCGTGGTCCCCGAGCACATCCGCACCACCTATCGGCGCCTCAAGCCCCTGTTCGCCGAAACCCTGAGCCAAGGAGCCTGACATGCGCTACGTCAAGCTGGCCGCGCTGGTCATCCTGCTGGCCGTGGCCGGTCTCTTCTTCATGCAGAACGACGCGGTGCTCACCGCCCCCCTGGAGCTGGACCTGGACCTCTACTTCGTCCAGTTCCTGGGCCACGCCGTGCCCACCTACGCCATCTTCATCGGGGCCTTCCTGGTGGGCTGGGTGCTCTCGCTGATCTTCCTGGTGCTGGACAAGATCCAGAGCGCCCGGCAGCTCAAGGCCTGCCGCCGCAAGCTGGCCAGCCTGGAGCAGGAGGTCACGAGCCTGCGCAACCTGCCGCTTTCCGAGCAGGGCTTCGGACAGTCCGGCCTGGGCGGATCGGGCGTGGCGGACACGGCCGGGACCTCCACCCTGGGCGGCGTGGACAAGCCCGCCGACGCGGACTGACTCCACCCCAACCGCAATTGAGGTGACGGATGGCCTGGAACTTCTTCCGGCGTGAAAAAAAGGCCCTGCCCTCGGCCCGGGGGGCGGACGAGGGCGGCGAGCGCCGTCTGGTCTCGCTCCCGGCCCAGGACACCCGGGCCGCCATAGACGAGCTCTCCCAGGTCGTCCGCAACAACTCCGAGGCCGTGGAGATCTACCTGGCCCTGGGCAGCCTGTACCGCAGCCAGGGCGAGATCGAACGCGCCATCCAGATCCGCCACAACCTCATCGTCCGCCCCGGGCTGGACCCGCGCTTCAAGGCCCGGGCCTACTACGAGCTGGGGCGCGACTTCCGGCGCGGCGGGTTCCTGGACCGCGCGGCCCAGGCCCTGGAGCAGGCCCGCATCCTGGGCGGCGACCCCGAGGGCATCGCCGCGGAGCAGGCCGTGCTGGCCGCCCAGCGCGGGGACTTCGCCCTGGCCGCCGAGCGCTACGGCGAGCTGGGCCGACCCCTGCCCCAGGCCCACTACCTGGTGCGCCTGGCCCAGGAGGCCTTCGCCGCCCGCGACACGTCCCAGGGCCACAAGCTGGTCAAGCAGGCCCTGCGCGTCTACCCGGCCTCGGTGGAGGCCTGGCTGGAGCGCCTGGTGCAGGCCCACGCCGGCGGCCGCCACGAGGACTTCGGCCGCGCCCTGCGCGAGGGCCTGGCCGCCGTGGAGCCCGGGCTGCGCTTCGTGCTGCTGGAGGGGCTCATGGAGAGCGCCACCGGCTGCACGGTCAAGAGCTGCGACCTGCCCGCCGGGGACCGCCCGCCCGTGGACCCGGACCTGGGCCAGGAGGTGGTGGGCGTGGTGGAGGCCATGAAGCCCGACACCCTGCTCTGCTACTACGCGGCCCGGGTGCTCTTCCTCTCGGGCGAGACCACCCTGGCCCGCTCCTGGTTCGAGCGCACCCTGATGATGGACCAGGACTTCTGGCTGGCCCGGCTGGAGCTCTTCGGCCTGAGCAAAAACGAGCAGACCCTGACCCCGTTCTTCGCCGAGCAGTTCGACTACTTCCTCACCCTGGCCCACCAGGTGAAGCGCTTCGTGTGCAACCGCTGCGGCCTGCGCTGGGACCGGCTGTTCTTCCACTGCCCGCGCTGCCAGAGCTGGCACTCCATCTCCTTCCGGGCCAAGCTCACCCAGTAATCCCTCAGCGTCATGGGAGAATCGCCCCGGACCAAGCTCACCCCCATGTTCGAGCAGTACCTCCGCATCAAGGAGGCCCACCCGGACGCCCTGCTCTTCTACCGCATGGGGGACTTCTACGAACTCTTCTTCGAGGACGCCGAGGTGGCGGCGCGCGAGCTCTCCATCGCGCTCACCTGCCGCAACCCCAATTCCGAGGTGAAGACCCCCATGTGCGGCGTGCCCCACCACGCCGTGGACGGCTACCTGGGCCAGCTTCTGGACAAGGGCTACAAGGTGGCCATCTGCGACCAGGTGGAGGACCCCAAGCTGGCCAAGGGGCTGGTGAAGCGCGAGGTGACGCGCATCCTCACCCCGGGCACGGTGGTGGACGAGGCCGCCCTGCCCGGCGCCACGGCCAATCACCTGGCCGCCCTGTACTGGGACCGCGAGCGCGGCCACGGCGGCCTGGCCTGGGCCGACGTGTCCACGGGCGAGTGGTCCGGGCTGGCGGCCCGGCGCGAGGCCGAGCTCTGGCAGTGGCTGGCCAAGCTCGAACCGCGCGAGCTGCTGCTCCCCGGCGACGCCGAGCCCCCGCCCGGCTGGCGCGACCTGGCCGTGCCCATCACCCGGCTGCCCGCGGCCGGACCCTTCGACGTGCGCCGCGCCGCCCGGGCCGTGGCCGAGAACCAGGGCGTGGAGGATCTGGCGACCCTGGGCCTGGCGGATCAGCCCGAGCTGTTGCGCTGCCTGGGGGCCCTGCTGGCCTACCTGCGCGAGACCCAGCGCCACGACCTGGGCCACCTGGGCGAGTTCCGGCTCCTGGATCTTTCGCGCCACCTTATTCTGGACGAGGTCACGGAGCGCAACCTGGAGCTCTTCCGCCGCCTGGACGGCCGCACCGGGTCCGGCACCCTGTGGGCCGTGCTGGACCGCACCATGACCCCCATGGGCGCGCGGCTGCTGGCCGAGCGGCTGAAAAGACCCTGGCGCGAGGCCGGGGCCA
>JBFWIY010000279.1:0-4770 GCA_050255855.1 Desulfovibrionaceae bacterium | reverse complement strand
GGGCCTGCCGGTCCAGCAGGAACTCGGCGAAGGCCAGGTCCAGTTCGGTGTCGATGTCCAGGGCGCGTTCGGCGGGCACGGTGACGGTGCGCACCCGGCCCTGGAAGTAGGAATCGGTGCGCAGCACGAATTCCGGCGTGGTGACGTAGGCCACGGTGGTGATGTCGTAGAGCCGGGGGGCCTGCTGGCGGTTGGCCACGCCCCCGGGCAGGGGCATGGCCAGGGCGGCGTAGCCCGCGTCGTCCAGCCGGACCATGTTGAAGGACGGGTGGTGGGCCGCCTCGGTGACGGCGATGACCGTGTCCGCCCCGCCCTCCAGGAAGCGGTCCAGGCAGGCGTCCACGTCGGCCACGGCGCGCAGGGGCGCGGTGCAGGGCAGGGAGACGAACACGTCGAAGCTCCCGGGCCCGCCCAGGGCCTGGATGGCGTGCCGCCAGGCCAGGCGCTCGGGGGTCTTGTCCCCGGCCAGCTCGGCCGGGCGCAGGAAGGGAACCTCGGCCCCGGCGGCGCGGGCCGCCTCGGCGATGGCCGGGTCGTCGGTGGACACGAACATGCGGTCGATGCGCGGGCAGGCCAGGCCGGTCTCCACGGCGCGGGCGACGAGGGGCCGGCCGCCCAGGGGCCGGAGGTTCTTGCCCGGCACGCCCTTGGACCCGCCGCGGGCGAAGACGAAGCCGTAGATCACGGAGTCACCCATATCTTTTCCCGGTTGGCGCGTTCGGCGGCCTGGATGAGGTCCACCACGGCCAGGGCCTGGTCCGGGGTGCAGGCCACGCCGCCGTTTTCCAGCACGTCGCGGTGCTGGGCCATGTACGTCGTGTCGGAGGGCACGTCAAAGGTCCGGGTGTCGCGGCCCACGCACAGGGTGTGGCCCACCAGGTCCAGCTCCGCGGTGAAGGCGTCGGTGTTCACCACCAGGCGGCGTCGGCCCGGGCGGTCCAGGCAGTTGATCTGGAGGGTGACGGCCGGGCAGCCCTCGGTGGCCAGCAGCAGGCAGAACAGGTCGTCGGCGTCCATGTCCAGGTCCGAGACGTGGCCGCCCCGGGCCGCCACCTCGCGCCAGGGCCCGGCCAGGTGGCAGGCCAGGTCCAGCTCGTGGCTCAGGTCGCGCAGCATGCCGCCGCCCAGGTCGCGCCGGGCGGAGTAGCAGGCTGCGTAGTCCCGGCCGGGCCGCCAGTCGGGCAGGTACTGTCCGGCGTACAGGTGCATGGAGAGGATGCGGCGGCCCGGGAGCATCCCGGCCAGCTCGCGCACCGCCGGGTGGAAGCGCAGGTTGTAGGCCACGCGCAGGGGCCCGGCGAGGCTGGGCAGGGGCCGGGGCCGGTCGAAGTGCGGTTTCTCCACCAGGGTCGTGCCGGAGAACCCGCGCCGGGCCAGGGTCTCCAGGGCCTCGTGGTGCAGGGCCGTGGGCGTGGCCACCACCACGTAGTCCGCCGGGCCCGCGTCCAGGGCGGCGTCCAGGGTGGGCCAGCCCGGGAAGGGCGCGGGGCGGCTGGTCACCAGCCGGACCTCGTGCCCGGCCGCGGCCAGGAGCCGGGCGTGGCGCGCGCCGATGGACCCGTGGCCCACCACCAGGCAGCGCCGGGGCGCGGTCATGCCGGGCCTCCGGGCGGGACGGGCAGGTCGTGAAAGGTCTTGCGCACCCCGCCCGGGAAGGCCTTGAGCAGCCCCAGGATGGCCCGGGCCGTGCCGGGTCGGGCGTAGGGGTTCTCCACGGCGCGGGCCCGGGCGCGGAACTCCGGGCTCAGGGCGGTGCGCAGGGCCTGGACCACGGCGGCCCGCTCCGGGGCGCAGTCCAGGACGCTCTCGGCCCGCTCGCGGCCCAGCTGGCGGCCGCCCAGGTTCACGGTGGGCGCGTGCAGGCTCGGGGCCTCGATGATGCCGCTGGAGGAGTTGCCCACCACGGCGGCGCAGTGGCGCATGGCCTGGACGTAGCGGAGCTGGCCCAGGGAGGCGAAGACCCGGACGCGCTCCGGGTGCGCGGCGGCGTGCGCGTCCAGCTGGCGGCCCAGGCCCAGGCCTTCGGTGTCGGCCCCGGCCTTGGTGAGCACCGCGGCGTGGTCCGGGAAGGCCTCCAGGGCGGCCAGGAGCTCGGCCATCTGGCCCTGGGCCGCGCCGGGCTCCAGGGTGGGCGGGTGGAAGGTGGCCAGGAAGTACGGCCGCCCGGGCTCGATGCCCAGGAACGCCGCCACCGCGTCCGGGCCGGGGTCGGGCGTGGCCAGCACGGCCTCCACCCCCGGGGCCCCCACCCAGTGCACGGTCTCCGGGGCCTCGCCCAGCTGGATGACCCGCTGCCGGGCGCGCTGCGTGGCGGTGCAGTGCAGGTGGGCGAGCTTGGTGATGGCGTGGCGGAAGGCGTCGTCCATGGCCCCGAGGCTCAGCTCGCCGCCGTGGATGTGGGCCACGGGCACGCGGCAGACCGCGGCGGCCGCGGCCGCGGCCAGGGCCTCGTAGCGGTCGCCCAGGATCACCAGGATGTCCGGGGCCCAGGCCGCCAGGGCCGCGCCGCAGCCCGCTGCGGCCTGGCCCAGGGCCCGGCAGATGCCCGCCGGGGTGTCGTCGGAAAGGTCCAGGGGCGCGCGGGCGGCGATGGGCAGGCCCTCGGCCTCGATCTCGGCCACGGTCATGCCGTGGGCCTCGCTCAGGTGCGAGCCGCTGACCAGGACGCCCAGGGTCAGGTCCGGGTCGGCGTGCACCAGCCGGGCCAGCGGGGCCAGCAGCCCCCAGTCGGCCCGGGTGCCGGTGAAGACGGCCACCCTCCTCACGACTGCAATCCCTTGCCCCCGAAGGCCTCGTCGCCCAGGGCCTGGTCCGGCGCGTAGTCGCGCCGGGCCGGGCGGCCCAGGAGCTCGGGCAGGCGCATGGGGCTCACCCCGCCCGCGCCGGTGCGCTTGGGCACGAGGTTTTCGGCGCTGAAGGCCTCGCCCGCGCGGATGGGCCGGGCGGCCACCAGGAACTTGCGCACGATGGGGATGTTCTTCCGCTCCGTGGGGCCGGGCTCCTTGCGGCCGTGCCCCAGGGCCAGGGCGGCCTGGCGCGAGGCGCGCACCAGCGCGGCCAGCTCCTCGGGGGTGGCGGAGGCGGCGTGGTCCGGGCCCGCGGCGGCGCGGTCCAGGGTGAAGTGCTTTTCGATGACCGCGGCCCCCAGGGCCACGGCGGCCAGGGGCGCGGCCAGGCCCAGGGTGTGGTCGGAGTAGCCCACCTTACAGGCCGGGAAGGCGGCGTGCATGGCGCGCATGGCCCGCAGGTTGGCCTCCTCCACCGGGGCCGGGTACTCGGTGGTGCAGTGCAGCAGGGTGACGCGGCCCTGCGGGGTCCCGGCGCGCTCCAGCACGGCCATGGCCGCGGCCACCTCGTCCAGGTCGGCCATGCCGGTGGACATGATGATCTCCCAGCCCACGGCCCCCATGGCCTCCAGGTAGGGCAGGTTGGTGACCTCGCCCGAGGGGATCTTCACGGTCTTCAGGCCCAGGCGGGCCAGCAGCGCGATGCTCGGGGCGTCGAAGGGCGTGGACAGGAACCGGATGCCGCGCTCGGCGCAGCGGGTCATGAGGGCGACGTGGGCGGCCTCGTCCAGGGCCAGGCGGCGGAGCATGTCCTGCTGGCTCTCGGCCGCGCCGGTGCGGGCCTTCTGGTACTCGGCCTTGGCGGCCCGGGCGGCCACCACCAGCTCCGGCACGAAGGTCTGGAACTTGACGAAGTCCGCGCCGGCAGCGGCGGCGGCGTCCACCAGGAGCAGGGCCTTGGCCGGGTCGCCGTCGTGGTTGACTCCGGCCTCGGCGATGATGATGGGATACGGTTCCGACATGGGCAGGCTCACTTGTCCCCGCGCAGCCATTGGCCGTCGGCCAGGGGTTGGAATACGGCCGCGCCCATGCCCACCACCACCCGGCGGCCCAGACGCAGCCCCTCGCGCACCACGCTGCGGCTGCCCAGGAAGGACCCCTCGCCCAGGGCGGCGCCGCCGTTCAATATGGCCCCGGTGGACACGTGGCAGTGGTCGCCCACGCGGACGTCGTGCTCCACCAGGCAGTGGGAGTTCAGGATGCAGTTGCGGCCCACCTCGGCCCCGGCGTTCACCAGGGCGAAGTGCATGACGATGGTGCCCGCGCCGAGGCGGGCCAGGGGCGAGACCCGGGCCAGGGGCGAGATCACCGTGGCGGGGCGGCCCCCGGCGGCCAGGATGGCGGCGAAGATCTCCATGCGGCGCTGGGGCTTGTGGATCTGCCCCAGGGTGACGAGGAATTCGAAGCCCGCCCGGGCCAGCTCCGGGATGTCCGCCTCGGTGCCGGTGATGGGGTGGCCCAGCACCTCCTGGCCCACGCGTTCGGGCAGGTCGAGCACCGCGGCCACCTGGTAGCGGCCCTGGGCCTCGATGACGTCGAGGCAGGACCGGCAGTGGCCCCCGCCGCCGATGAGCGCGAGCCGGGGTCTGTCCTGGGGCTTGTCCCGGGGCCTGTCCTGGGGCTGGGTCACCGCGTCTCCCTGCACTCCTGGTCCGCCTGGTCCGGGCCTAGAGGTTGTAGATGTCGGCCTTGTAGCCGCGCACGTTCTCCGGGACGCTGAACCAGGCCACGGTGCGCTCCAGGCCGCGCTGGAACCCGTCCAGCCCGCCGAACTCCGGGGTCCAGCCCGCCCGCTCCCGGATCTTGGCGTTGCCCGCGAAGAGCCGCTCCACCTCGCTGCCCTTGGGCCGCAGGCGCTCGGCCTCGCAGGTGATGGAGATGTCCGCGCCCATGACCTCGGCGATGAGGGCCACGGTGTCGCCGA
>JBFWIY010000278.1:0-4821 GCA_050255855.1 Desulfovibrionaceae bacterium | reverse complement strand
TGAGGGCGGCCCCGGAGGACCACGGCCATGTCCATGCCCATCGCGGTGCTGGTGTCCGGCTCGGGCTCCAACCTGCAATCCCTCATCGACCGTAGCGAGGCCGGGACCCTGGACGCCGAGATCCGGCTGGTGCTCTCCAACAAGGCCGAGGCCTATGGCCTGGAGCGCGCCCGGCGGCACGGCATCCCCGCCCGGGTGGTGGACCATGCCGGGCACCCCTCGCGCGAGGCCTTCGACCTGGAGCTGGTGCGGGCCATCACCGCGGCCGGGGCCGAGGCCGTCATCCTGGCCGGGTTCATGCGCATCCTCACCCCGGGCTTTCTCAACTCCTTCCCCGGCCGGGTGCTGAACATCCACCCGGCCCTCTTGCCCAGCTTCCCGGGGGTGCACGGCCAGGGCGACGCCGCGGCCTACGGGGTGAAGCTCTCGGGCTGCACCGTGCATGTTGTGGACGAGAAGATGGACCACGGGCCCATCATCATCCAGGCCGCCGTGCCCGCCCATCCCGACGACGACGGCGACTCCCTGGGCAAGCGCATCCTGGCCCTGGAGCACCGCATCTACCCCCAGGCCGTGCACTGGCTGGCCACCGGGCGGCTGGCCATCGAGGGCCGCAAGGTGCGGCTCAAGCCCGCGCCGAACGGGGCGTCCGGGCGGCATTACGGCCTGCGCGTCAGCGTGGACGAGGTGCGCGCGCGGCTCGGGGCCCTGCTGACCCAGGGCTACGGCGGGGAGTCCCTGGCCGGGCTGTGCGGGGTCTCGGCCGCCACCCTGGCGGGCTTCGCCGGGGGGCAGGGCGTGTCCGACGGGGCCTTCGCGGCCCTGTACAACGGCCTGGCCGCCCTGACCGGCAGCGGCGACGACCCCGGCTACCTGGTGAACCCGCCCCTGGAAGAGGGCTTCTAGGTGCCCGAGGCCCGGACGGCGTCCCACGGCGGGAAGCCCGCCCGGGGCCTGTGGTCCTGGGCCCTGTTCGACTGGGCCAACAGCGGGTTCTTCACCCTCATCCAGACCTTTGTCTTCGCCGCCTACTTCACCCGCTCCGTGGCCGCGGACCAGACCGTGGGCACGGCCCAGTGGGGCAACATGCTCGGCGCGGCCGGGCTGGTCATCGGCCTGGGCGGGCCGGTGCTCGGCGCGGTGGCGGACCGCTGCGGCCGCCGCAAGCCCTGGATCGCGGCCTTCTCGGCCCTGAACATCGCGGCCACGGCCCTGCTCTTCCTGGTGCGGCCGGACCCCGGCTGGACCCTGTTCGCCCTGGTCTGCGCGGGCCTGGGCACCGTGGGCGCGGAGTACGCCAGCATCTTCTACAACGCCATGCTCCCGGACCTGGCCCCGCCCGAGCGCCTGGGGCGCTGGTCGGGCTGGGGCTGGGGCCTGGGCTACGCGGGCGGGCTCCTGGCCCTGATCCTCTCCCTGTACGGGTTCGTGCTGCCCCCGGCCTTTTTCGGGGTGAGCCAGGCGGCGGCCTGCAACGTGCGCGCCGTGTGCCTGCTCTCGGCGGCGTGGTACCTGGTCTTCTCCCTGCCGTTCTTCGCGCGCACGCCGGACGCCCCGGCCACGGGCCTGGGCCTGCCCGCCGCGGCGCGCCAGGGCCTGCGCCAGCTGCGCGAAAGCCTGCGCCGGGTGCGGCGTTCCCGGTCTATCGCCCTTTTTTTGCTGGCCCGGATGGTCTATAATGACGCCCTGGCCACGATGTTCGCCTTTGGCGGCATCTACGCCGCCGGGACCTTCGGGCTCGGCCCGGCCGAGGTCATCGCCTTCGGCATCGGGCTCAACGTCACGGCGGGGCTGGGCTGCCTGGTGTTCGGCTGGGTGGACGACGCGCTGGGCTCGCGCCGCACCATCCTGGTGAGCCTGGCGGCCCTGACCGGCCTGGGCCTGGTGATGCTCCTGACCACTTCGCTCGCGTGGTTCTGGGGCTGCGGGCTGGGCCTGGGCGTGTTCGTGGGGCCGGTGCAGGCGAGCAGCCGGACCTGGCTGGCCCGGGTGGCCCCGGAGGAGCGGCGCAACGAGATGTTCGGGCTCTTCGCCCTGTCGGGCAAGGTCACGAGCTTCGCCGGGCCGCTGCTGGTGGGCTGGCTCACCTGGATTTCCGGCAGCCAGCGCGTGGGCATGGGCGCGGTCATCGCCCTGTTCGCCGCGGGGTTGCTGCTCATGCTCCCGGTGCCCCGCGCCGCCGTGGCCCGGGCCGAGGCCGCGCAGGGGGCGGGGGCGGAACGGGAAGAGGGACCGGGGGCCGGGCTTTGACGACCACAACGACCACAACGACCAACGGGGCCCGGCGGGCGATGCGCCGCGTCGGGCCGAGGACATAAAGGAGCAGCGCCGTGACCGAATTCAGCATCTCCCTGTTGGACGAGGAGAAGACCTATCTCAAGAACCTGGTGCGCCAGAGCATCGCCAGCCGTTTCGGCCAGGGCCCGGCCGAGCCTCCGGCCCCGCCCACCAAGCGCCTGGAGGAGAAGTACGGGGCCTTCGTGACCCTCAAACTGGGGGACCGCCTGCGCGGCTGCATCGGCAACATCGTGGGCTCGGACAAGCTCTACCGCACGGTCTGGGACATGGCCCAGGCCGCGGCCTTCCGCGACGCCCGCTTCAACCCGGTGACGCGCGAGGAGGCGGAGCAGCTGGAGATCGAGATCTCCATCCTGGGGCCGGTGGAGGTCTGCCCGGACCTGAACGAGATCAAGGTGGGCCGCCACGGGCTCATCATGCAGCGCGGCGGCCATTCCGGCCTGCTGCTGCCCCAGGTGCCGGTGGAGTGGGGCTGGAACCGCGAGCAGTTCTTGGCCCATACCTGCCGCAAGGCCGGGCTGCCGGCGGACGCCTGGGACAAGGCCGGCACCACGGTCTATTGGTTCGAGGCCGAGGTGTTCTAAGGGTTGCAGCCGGGCGCGAGCGCCCGCGAGGAGCAGACCATGCACACGGAACGCGAACGACGGCTCTGGGCGCGCTATCGTTGCGGGGACGACGTCCACTGTCGGCTGGAAGTGGCCGATGGGGCGTGCGAATTCGAGGTGTGCGACATCTCCCGGGGCGGCATGCGCGTCAAGGGCTGCGCGGCGGGCGCGTTGGCGGGCTGGAGCGTGGGCGAGGCCGTGCGCATCGCCTCGGCCCGGCCGGTGCGGGCCATGCTGGCCAGCGAGGACGGGCTGTTCCGGGACATCGCGGGCCGGGTGATCTGGATGGGCGGCCCGTCGGAGGAGCCGGGCATGGGCATCGCCTTCAACGAGCCCCTGCCCACGGCCCTGGACGCCATGCTGCGGCTGTTCCTGGAGAGCGAGGCGGGCCGGGCGCACGGCGACGCCCCGGGCGGCGCGGCCGCCCCCCGGGACCCCGACGTCTTCGGGGACCCCGACGCCCCCCGGGACTCCGACGTGGACGCGGGGCGGGACAGGTCGTGAGCGGCCGTCCCGGCGGGCCTTCCGGGCCGGGCGCAGCGGCGCGGCCCCTGCCCGATCCCCAGGCCCTGGCCCATCTGGTGCCCCCCGAGGAGGTGGCCATCTGCTTCGGCGGCGGGGGCGACTTCCTGCGCCTGGGCCTGAACATGCTGCGCCGCATGGTCGACTGGGCGGACCTCCGGCCCACGGACCGCTTCCTGGACGTGGGCTGCGGCGCGGGCCGGGCGGCCGTGCCGCTCACCCACTGGCTGGACCCGCAAACCCCCTACCTGGGCTTCGACGTCTTCGCCCTGGGGCTGGACTGGTGCCGGGACCACATCACCCCGCGCCACCCCAACTTCCGTTTCGAGCGCGTGGACGTGCTCAACAGGCTCTACAACCCGGCCGGGCGCATCCTGCCGCGGGACTTCACCTTTCCCTGCGCGGACGCCGGCGTGGACCTGGTGCTCCTGAACTCGGTCTTCACCCACATGCTGCCCGAGGACATGGTGCGCTACCTGCACGAGATCGCCCGGGTCCTGGCCCCGGGCGGCCGGGCCTACCTGACCTGGTTTTTGCTGGACGAGGCCACCGAGGCGCGCATGCGCGCGAACCCGCGTGAGGTGCACTTCACCAAGCGCTTCGGCCCGTTCTGGGTGCAGAACGTGGCGGACATGGAGGAGGCCGTGGCCTACGACCGGGCCTTCGCCCTGGGCTGCCTGGCCCAGGCGGGCCTCACGGCGGACGAGCCCCGTCCCGGCCACTGGCCGGGCAAGGCGGGCGGCCGCGGCGCGGGCGGCAATTTTCAGGACGTCATCGTGGCGTGGAAGCCGTAGGGCGGCGGGGCGCGGCTGGACCCTCCGGTCCGGCGTCGTCCCGGCAACGGCCGGGGTCGACGCTAGACGGCCACGTCCAAGGTCGGGGCGGGAGCCGAGGCGGAGGACTGGGCCACGGCCAGGGCCGCCGCGGCGCGGGCCGCTGTGGCCGTGTCGGCGCTGGCCGGAGCGCCGGAATTCGCAGCGGCGGCCGCCGGGGCGGCGGCGTTGGACCCGGCGTCGGTCCCCGTCAGGGCCTCGCCCGCGGTCCCGTCTATGGTCCCATCGATAGTCCCGTTCGTGCTTCCGCCCGTGTCCGTGGTCCCGGCATCGCCCTGGGCGGCCTCGTCGGCGCGCTGCTCGATGCCCTCCCGGGCCTGGTCCAGGGCGCTTTCGTGGGCATCGACCACGGCTTGGTCCGAGATGCGGCCCATGGCGGAGTCGGACAGGTTCCCGGCGAACGTCGCCCCCACGTAGGCGGCGCTCTCCGGGCTCACATGGGCGGTCATCACCGAGAGCTGGGCCGCGAGGGAGGTGACGGCCGAGCGCATGCTGTTGCCGACCTCGTTCATGGTCTGGAACTGGGACAGGGAGGCCTGGACAAACTCCGACTGCTCGTAGTC
>JBFWIY010000277.1:0-4832 GCA_050255855.1 Desulfovibrionaceae bacterium | reverse complement strand
TACGTGACCCGCCGGGCCGTGGAGCGCGGGGTGGACGCGCACTGGCGCACGGCCCGGGCCTCGGCCCTGCTGCACGACCTGGCCAAGACCTACACCATCCGCTACGGCGGCAACCACAGCCAGCTCGGCGCGGCCTGGGCCATGGAACTCACGGGCAACCCGCTGCTGTGCATGGGCATCGTCCACCATGTCTACTGGCCCTTCGACCTGGACGCCGCCGCCCAGCTCGTGCCCCTGAGCGTCATCTACGGCGACAAGCGCGTGACCCACGACCACATCGTGGGCCTGGACCAGCGCTTCGACGACCTCATCGAGCGCTACGGGGCCACCGAGACCATCCGGGCGCGCATCCTCGTCACCCACGAGCAGGCCGTGGACATCGAGAACCAATTGAGCGAGCTGATCCAGGAGGATCTCCATGCGTGTGCTTTTGATTGCGGGCGGCTGGTCCACGGAGCGTGAGGTCTCGCTGAACGGGGCGCGCCAGATCCACGCCGCCCTGCTGGCCCTGGGCCACGAGGTGGACGACCTGGACCTGAGCGACGGGCTCACGGAGCTGCTGCGCCGCGCGCGCCGGGCGGACTTCGCCTTCCTGAGCCTGCACGGCTCCCCGGGGGAGGACGGCCTGGTCCAGGCCCTGCTGGCGCGCGTGGGCTGCCCCTACCAGGGCTCGGACGCGGCGGGCTCGTTCCTGGCCATGGACAAGGCCGCGGCCAAGGCCGTGTTCGAGGACGCGGGCATCCCCACCCCGCCCTGGGAGCTGGTCACGGCCATGCCCGGCCCGGGCTGGCGCACGCGGCTCAAGTTCCCCGTGTTCGTGAAGCCGGACATGGGCGGCTCCAGCCTGGGCATGAGCCTGGTGAAGCGCCGGGAGCTCATGCCCGAGGCCCTGGCCAAGGTCTTCGCCCTGGGCGAGGCCGCGCTCGTCGAGCAGCGCTGCGAGGGCCCGGAGCTGACCTGCGCCGTGCTGGGCGACCGCGCCCTGCCGCTCATCCTCATTCGTCCGCGGGAAGGCGCGCCCTATTTCGACTATTCCAACAAGTACGACGCCGACGGGGCCGAGGAGATCTGCCCCGCGCCGGTGGACGAATCCGTGACCAAGGCCGTGCAGGCCCTGGCCCGGCGCGCCCACGCCGCCCTGGGGCTTGCGGGCTACAGCCGCGCGGACTTCATCCTCACGGACGCGGGCCCGACCCTGCTGGAGGTGAACACGCTCCCGGGCATGACCTCCACCAGCCTGCTGCCCCGCGCGGCCAAGGCCGCGGGCCTGGACTTCACGGAACTCATCGCCGAGCTCATCCGCCTGGGGCTGGCCGACGCCCGGACGACGGACGGGCGCGCCGAATGATCCGGCCCGCCCCCCTGCTCATCTACGGCCTGGCCTGGCGGCTGGCCCTGCCCATCCTCAAGCGCAGCGCCCGGCTGCGCGAGGGCTGGGCCCAACGCACCGGCCGCGAGCCCCTGCCCGGCCCGGCGCACCTCTGGATCCAGGCCGCCAGCGTGGGCGAGGCCTACCTGGCCGCGGAGATCCTGGCCCGGCTGGACAACCCCCTGCCCGAGCCCCTGCGCGTGCTCGTCACCACCAACACCTCCCAGGGCCTGGAGGCCTTGCAGGGCATCCTGGCGCGGGGGAACTTCCGCGCGGGGGTGGTCCCGGCCTGCGCCTACTTCCCCATGGACGCCCCCCACATCATGCGCGCCGCGCTCAAGGCCGTGCGGCCCCTGGCCGCCGTGCTCCTGGAGTCGGAGATCTGGCCGGGCTTCATCACCGCCTGCAAGGAGCGCGGCTGCGCCACCCTGCTGGTCAACGGCCGCATGTCCGAACGCAGCGCGGACCGCTACCTCAAGCTCCCGAAATTCTTCCGTTCCGTGGCCCCGGACCGGGTCCTGGCCATGAGCGAGGCCGACGCCGCCCGCTTCGGCCGGGTCTTCGGCCCGGAGCGCGTGGGCCGCATGCACAACATCAAGTTCGACCGCATCCCGCCCCCGGCCCCGGCCGGGCGGGACGCCGGAACCGCCGCCCCGGCCGCGCCCGATCCCGTGGCCGATCCCGTGGCCGCCCTGCTCCCGCCGGACGCGCCCCTGGTGGTGTTCGGCTCGGTGCGCGAGGACGAGGAGCTGCACGTCCTCAACGTCATCGCCCAGCTGCTCCGCGCCGAGCCCCGCGCCGTGGCGGCCCTGTTCCCGCGCCACGCCCACCGGCAGGAGGCCTGGGAAAAGCTCCTGGCCGGGCGGGACATCCCCTTCCTGCTGCGCTCGCGCTGCCAGGGCCAAAGCCAGGGCGGGACCACGGCCCCGGGCAGCGTGCTGCTCTGGGACACCTTCGGCGAGCTGGGCCGCGCCTACGCCCTGGCCCGGGCCGCCTTCGTGGGCGGCAGCCTGGCCCCGCTGGGCGGGCAGAACTTCCTGGAGCCCCTGGCCGCGGGCCTGCGGCCCGTCATCGGCCCGCACTGGGCCAACTTCGCCTGGGTGGGGCGCGACATCGTCCGCGCCGGGCTGGTCACCGAGGCCAAGGACGCCGACGCCGTGCTGGCCGCCCTGCTGGCCGGGCTGCGCGCCGAGCCCGATCCCGACGGCCGCGCCCGCACCCGCGCCGCCTTCGAGGCCTTCACCGCCCCGCGCCGGGGCGGGGCCCTGGCCGTCTGCACCCTGGTTGCCGAGACCCTGCGAAACGGCTACAAAAGGCTGGCCGCAGGAGAACGATGAAACGACACGTCACCTATGGAGTCATCCCGGCCCGGTACGGCTCCTCGCGCTTTCCCGGAAAGCCCCTGGCGGATATCCTGGGAAAACCCATGTTCTGGCACGTGTACCGCCGCGCCGCCCAGTGCGCCGGGCTCGACCAACTCATCCTGGCCACGGACGACGCCCGCATCCTGGACGCCGCCCGCGCCCTGGACGTCCCCGCCCTCATGACCCGGGCCGACCACGCCTCGGGCACGGACCGCGTGCTGGAGGCCGCCCGCGCCATGGGCGCGGGGCCGGAGGCCGTGGTGGTGAACATCCAGGGCGACGAACCCGCCCTGGACCCCGGCATGCTGGACGAGCTGCTGGCCCCCTTCGCCGACCCCACCGTGCGCACCGCCACCCTGGCCGCCCCCCTGGACCCCGCCGAGGCCCAGAGCCCCGACCGCGTCAAAGTGGCCCTTGCCAAGGACGGCCGGGCGCTTTATTTCTCCCGTGCGCCCATCCCCTACGACCGGGACGGGACGGGCGCGGGCTTTCTCCTGCACCTGGGGCTCTACGCCTTCCGCATGGAGGCGCTGGAGCGCTTCGCCGCGCTCCCCCCGAGCCCGCTGGAGCAGCGGGAACGCCTGGAACAGCTCCGCCTGCTCGAAAACGGCATCCCCATGCACGTGCGCGTCACCACGCGCCGCTGCCACGGGGTGGACCGCCCCGAGGACCTGGCGGCCATAACCGAGATACTCAGGGAGCACACCCCATGAAACTGCTCTTGGCCCTCGAAGACGGCACCACCTTCCCCGGGCGGCACTTCGCCGGCCCCGGCGAGGGCGGCGGCGAGGTCATCTTCAACACCGGCATGACCGGCTACCAGGAGATCCTCACCGACCCCTCCTACACCGGCCAGATGGTCACCATGACCTACCCGCTGGTGGGCAACTACGGCGTGAACCCCGAAGACGTGGAGTCCGAAAAGGTCCACGTGGCCGGGTTCATCGTCAAGGAGGCCTGCAAGCGCCCGAGCAACTGGCGCAGCGCCATGAGCCTGCCCGACTACCTGGACCGCGCCGGGGTCATCGGCGTGGAGGGCGTGGACACCCGGGCGCTGACCCGCCACATCCGCATCCACGGGGCCATGCGCGGCTACTTCGCCCCGGCCGAACTCGGAGCCGACGCCATCGTGGCCAAGGCCCGGGCCCTGCCCAGCATGGAGGGCCTGAACCTGGCCGACGGCGTGTCCGTGACCCGGCCCTACCGCTGGAACGGCGCGGCGCCCGAGTTCATCGAGCTGGGCAAGGACGAGCCCTTCACGGGCGCGGGCCCCAAGCTCGCGGTCTACGACTTCGGCATCAAGTGGAACATCCTGCGCCTGCTCACCGGCATGGGCTTCGACATCCTCGGCCTGCCCTCCACCACCCCGGCCGCCGTGGTGCGCGACATGGGGGCCGAGTGCGTGTTCCTGTCCAACGGCCCGGGCGACCCCGCGGCCGTGACCTCCGCCGTGGAGGCGGCGCGCGACCTGACCCGCGACCTGCCCGTGGCGGGCATCTGCCTCGGCCACCAGATCCTGGGCCTGGCCCTGGGCGGCTCCACCTTCAAGCTCGACTTCGGCCACCACGGGTGCAACCACCCGGTCATGGACATGGAGACCGAGAAGATCGAAATCTCATCCCAAAATCACGGGTTTTGCGTTGACATCTCCGGCCTGGCGCATCTTAAGATGACCCACAAGAACCTCAACGACCAGACCCTCGAAGGATTCGCCCATCGCGAGAAACCCATCCTGGCCATCCAGTACCACCCCGAGGCGGCCCCCGGGCCCCACGACTCCCGGTACTTCTTCCCCCGCTTCCGGGAGATGGTCAGGCGCGAAACGGGCCGCTGATCCCCGGGGCGCGGGCAAGGACGAGCGCGCATGTCCCAGGAGCTGATCCGGGCCAGGAAACAGCTGGCCAATGTCAACACCCTGCTCAAGCAGGAGAAGTACATGGCCGCCGTCAAGGGCATCACCGACGCCCTGGTGTTCGTGCTCAAGTCTCCGCTCATGAAGAGCGAACGCGACGAGTTCAACGAGCTGGTGGCCAACGCCGTGTACCACCTGAACTCCAACACCGAGCTCCGCAAGCACTACCCGCTCATCATCAAGTACA
>JBFWIY010000276.1:0-4858 GCA_050255855.1 Desulfovibrionaceae bacterium | reverse complement strand
GGCCGCGCCCCTTCCGGAGCGCGGCCGTCGCGCGTTCATATCATATTAAGAAAAGACCGCCCGGCGGTCAGGCCGCCTCCAGGACCCGGCGCATGGCAAAGGCCTGGTCCGCGGCCTCCAGGGCCACTCGGCCCAGCGCGCCCGCAGGGAGCCCCAAGCCCGCCCAGGCCTCCGGGTCCAGCCGCGGGGCGCTCGGCCCGCGCCGCTCTCCGGCCGCCCCCACGGCGGCCAGCACCCCGGCCACGTGCAGGATGGCCGCGCCGCGGGCGTCGCCCGCCCCCTCCGGGACGTCGGCGTGGCGCACCAGGTCGCCCAGGGGCGTGGGCAGGCCCCAGGCCTCCAGCAGCCAGCCCGAGGCCTCGGCCGGATCGAAATCGAACCACTCCTGCCGCACGGCCTCCAGCGGACGGGACTGCTCCACGGCCAGACGCCAGACCAGGGCGCTGCGCGCCGGGGCCAGCCCGGCCAGCACCAGCCCGGCCGCGTCCCGCAGCAGCCCGGCGGCGAAGAACCATTCCCCCGAAGCGCCGGTGCGCCGGGCCAGGAGCTTGGCGGCCACGCCGGTGGTCACGGCCCGCAGCCGCCAGCCCGGGGCCAGGGCCCCGGCGTCGCCGAAGCGCCGCAGCGCCCCCACGGCCAGGGCCAGGGCGGAAAGTTCGTTGGCCCCCATGAAGGCCACAGCCCGCTCCAGGGCGTCGATGCGCCGCCCGATGCCGTAGAAGGGGCTGTTCACTAGGCGCAGCACCAGCCCGCTCAGCACCGCGTCCCGGGCCACGGCCGCGGCCGTGCGCGAGGCGTTGCTGTAGCGGTGGGCCAGGGCCTCCAGCACCCGGCGGGGGACGCCGTCGTCCTCCAGCAGGGGCAGGCCCGCCTGGAGCACCGCGCCCGGACCGGGGCGGGGCTCGGCCTCGGCGCGACGCCGCAGCGCCTCCAGGGGCTCGCACGCGGCGGCCGGGGCCTCGCCCCCGGCGGCCAGGCGGCGCGCCGCCGCCAAAAAGGCCACGCGCAGCAGCTCGCGGCCGGTGTCCCGGGACAGGTCGTTGGCGGAGAGCACCCGGGCGGCGCAACGCATGCTGCGCCCCACCAGGCCGGGGTCGGCCAGCAGGGCCGCGGCGGCGGTGGCGGCGTGCTCGCGGTCCGCCTCCGGGGCGCGCAGGCAGACGTCGAGGCCGTCGAGGATCTCGTCCAGGGGCTGGAGCGCCGGACCGGCGCAGGGCCCGGACGGGATGGGCTCCGGCATGGATTTCGGAGTCGGGACGGGGGAATAGGGGAATTCACCGGCGGTCGGATGCATGGGGGCTCCTTGGGGGACGCCGGACAAATGACGCCCCCGACTCCATGCAGCACGATCCATGCCAGCGGAAAAATGATTCACCGGGGTAAAGATTCTCCCCGGGGCGGTCGAAAGAGCAGCCGAGGACAATGCAGGGCCCAGGGTTCGCAGCGGCGGGAAAAGACGAAAAAAACGCATCTCCCGCCTAAAGATTTCCACCCGGCGGCCGATCAGTAGGCAACAACCCAGAAAACCGTCCCTTGAAGGCCCTCGGGCCCGGGACCAACCAAACGGCAACACCAGGCAAGGACGCCGAACACCTTCAAGGAGGAAACCATGTCTCTCGTCATCAACCACAACTTGATGGCCGCCAACGCCGCCCGCAACCTGAGCACCGCGTATGGACAGCTCTCCACGTCCACGTCGCGCCTGTCTTCGGGTCTGCGCATCACCACCGCCGCCGACGACGCCGCCGGCCTGGCCGTCCGCGAGCTCATGCGCTCGGACATCAGCTCGCTGGCCCAGGGCGTGCGCAACGCCAACGACGCCATCTCCCTGATCCAGACCGCGGACGGCGCCCTCTCCGTCATCGACGAAAAGCTCATCCGCATGAAGGAACTCGCCGAGCAGGCCGCCACCGGCACCTACAACTCGGACCAGCGCCTCATCATCGACTCCGAGTACCAGGCCATGGCGTCGGAAATCACCCGAATCGCCAACGCCACGGACTTCAACGGCATCTACCTGCTCAACGGCAACCTGTCCGGCAGCACGCACAACGGCTCCGGCCTGAAGTCCACCGGCAAGCTGAAGGTCCACTTCGGCACCGGCAACGATTCGGCCGAGGACTACTACTACATCCAGATCAACAAGGCGACCGCCTCCGCCCTGGGTGTCGGCCTGGAAGCGGGCAACTCCATCTCCACCCAGTCCCTGGCCCAGCAGTCCCTGGCCAAGCTGAACAACGCCATCATCTCCAAGGACAAGATCCGCGCCAGCCTGGGCGCCCTGCAGAACCGTCTGGAAAACACCATCACCACCCTGGAGGTCCAGGCCGAGAACCTGCAGGCCGCCGAATCCCGGATCTCCGACGTGGACGTGGCCACCGAGATGACCGAGTTCGTGCGCACCCAGATCCTGACCCAGGCCGCCGTGGCCATGCTCTCCCAGGCCAACAGCCTGCCGCAGATGGCCATGCAGCTCCTCGGGTAACGACGACGGATAGCCTCATGAACCTCTAAAGGACCTTCGGGCCGGGCCGCCGTGGGCGGTCCGGCCCTTTTTGTCGGCTGGCACCTGTCTTGCAAAGTCTGCGGCGGACCCATCCCCCAGGAAACTTTTTCCGAGGATCCGATCATGTCAGACTATACCTCCGGCGCCATTCACTTTACCGGGCTCGGCAGCGGCACGGACTTCGACAGCCTCATCACCTCCCTGGTGGAGGCGGAGTCCACCCGCATCACCAGCCTGGAGGAATGGAAGGCCGAGTGGGAAGAAAAGACCGAGAAGTTCCAGGAGCTGAACACCGCCCTGGTGACCCTCCAGACCACCCTGGAGGGCATGGACACCCTGGACGAGTTCCTGAGCAAGACCGTCACCAGCACCGACGACACCCTGGTGAGCGCCACGGCCGGCTCCGTGGCCTACGAAGGCACCCACACGGTGGAGGTCAACCAGCTGGCCCAGAACAAGATCATGGTCGGCGACACCGGATTCTCCAAGACCGACGCCTCCATCAACACCGGCTCGAACGCCACCTTCTCCTACACCTACATGGGCACCACCCGGACCTTCACCGTGCCCACCGGCATGAGCCTGGAGGTCTTCGTCAGCGCCATCAACACCGACACCCTGAACCCGGGCGTCCGCGCCAGCCTCATCTCCGACGGCGACAACTACTACCTCCAGATCCGCGGCATGGACCTGGGGGCCGACGCCGACCTGACCATCAACAGCAGCACCACCCTCACGGGCTTCAAGGCCACAAACTTCAACGTCACCCAGGAGAACCAGAACTCCCAGATCCGGGTGGACGGCTGGCCCACGGACGGAAGCGGGTGGATCTCCAACGCCTCCAACACGGTGAGCAACGTCATCGAGGGCCTGACGCTGAACCTGCGCGGGGCCGAGCCCGGCACCAAGAGCACCATCACCGTCAGCACCGACATGGACAAGGTCAAGGACAACATCCAGTCCTTCGTGGACGACATGAACGAGGTGCGCTCCCTCATCACCGAACTGACCAAGGTGGACAGCTCGGGCAACGGCTCCATCCTCACGGGCAACTACGGTCTGCAACTCATCTCCCAAAATCTGAAGTCCATCACCGCCGACAAGGGCAACGGCTTCAGCTACTACAACAGCGTCAGCGGCCTCGGCGACATCTTCTCCTCCCTGTCCCAGGTGGGCATCCTCACCGACGCCGACGAGGGATCGGTCACCAACGGTCTGCTGGTCATCGACGACGACGCCCTCACCGAGGCCCTGGAGGACAACGCCGACGCCGTGGCCAAGCTCTTCGCCGCCGAGGGGGATGGCTCCACCGACTCCTCCGAATTCAGCTACAAGTCCTACGTCAAAAACGTCACCAAGCCCGGCACCTACGACGTATCGTACTCCACCGACGCCTCCGGCAAGATCACCGCGGCCTGGATCAACGGCCACAAGGCCACCATCGACGGCCAGGAGATCACCGGCGCCGCGGGCACGGACGAGGCCGGTCTGGTCATCTCCGCCATCGACCTGACCGCCGGCACCCACACCGGCTCGGTGAGCATCAAGCAGGGCAAGTTCGGCGAACTGGTGGACGAGCTCGACACCCTGACCAGTTCCGAGACGGGCACGCTCAAGATCCTCGAAGACAACTATGACGACATCATGGACATGATCGACGAGAAGATCGACTTCGAGCAGAACCGCATCGACAAGATGGAGACGAACCTGCGCGAGAAGTACTCCCGCCTGGAGGCCACCCTGGGCGAGTACGAGAACATCCAGACCATGCTGGAGAGCCAGATCTCCCAGCTGAGCAGCGACTAGTCCCGCCAGTCCAAGGAGAACCCGATGTCCAGGGCCGCTCACGCCTACTTCGCCACCCAGATCGCCACCACCACCCAGGGGCAGCTCCTGCTCATGCTCTACGACGGGGCCATCAAGTTCCTCAAGCAGGCCCGCGTGAAGATCGAGGAGCGCAACTACGCCCAGAAGGGCATCCTCATCTCCAAGGCCATCGACATCATCAGCGAGCTCAACCAGTCCCTGAACAAGGAAAAGGGCGGCCGCATCGCCGAGAACCTCAACTCCCTGTACATGTTCTGCTCCATGCAGCTGGCCAAGGCCAACATCCGCATGAACGTCAAGATGGTGGACGAGGTCATCAACATCCTCCAGAGCCTGCGCCAGGCCTACGCCGAGATCGTGCCCACCCACGAGGACGACGCCCGGCAGCCCGCGCCCGTGGCCGGAGTCGCCGCGCCGCGCGCCGCCGCGCCGCCGCTCAGCAGCTTCCCCACCCTGGGCGCGCCCGCCCGGCTGGCCCCGCCCATCATCCAGACGCCCCGCCCCGCCGCCCCGGCGCCCAAACCC
>JBFWIY010000275.1:0-4887 GCA_050255855.1 Desulfovibrionaceae bacterium | reverse complement strand
ACGGCCGCGGAGATTGGAGGAACCCATGTGTCTCGCCGTTCCCGCCGAAGTGCTCAGCATCCAGGGTGACGTGGCCGTCTGCCGCGTGGACCAGGGGCAGACCACCCTCAAGGCGTCCCTGATGCTCCTGCCCACCCCGCCGCTGCCGGGGGAATTCCTCATCATCCACGCCGGGTTCGCCCTGCGCGTCCTGGACCGCCGCCAGGCCGAGGAGAGCCTGCGGCAACTGCACGAGGCCACCGCCTGCGTGGCGGCCGAGGGGGCGAACCCATGAACCGGGAACCGCAACCGGCCACGGGCCGGGATATGGACCGGGGCATGCCCCCGGACCTGCTGGCGGGGTTCCGCGACCCGGCGCTCTGCCGCCGGCTCCTGGACCAGCTCGCGCGCGGGCTGGAGCAGGGCCAAAACCGCGAGCTGCGCTTCATGGAGGTCTGCGGCACCCACACCGTGGCCATCTTCCGCAGCGGGCTGCGCTCCCTGCTCCCCCCGGGCATCGTGCACCTGAGCGGGCCGGGCTGCCCGGTCTGCGTCACCCACGAGTCCGAGGTGGACGCCTTCCTGGACGTGGCGGGCCGCGACGGGGTCATCCTGGCCACCTTCGGCGACCTCATGCGCGTGCCCGGCCGGGGCGGCCGCAACCTCAAGAAGGCCGTGGCCGACGGGGCCCGGGTCAAGGTGGTCTACTCCCCGGCGGACACCCTGAAACTGGCCCGGGAGCACCCGGGCGACCGGGTGGTGTTCATCGGCGTGGGCTTCGAGACCACGGCCCCGACCATCGCGGGCACCGTGCTCATGGCCCGGGAACAGGGCATCGAAAACCTGCGCGTGCTCTGCTTCCACAAGACCGTGCCCCCGGCCCTGGAGGCCCTCATGGCCGACCCGGCCACCCGCATCGACGGGTTCATCCTGCCCGGCCACGTCTCGGCGGTCATCGGCCTGGCCCCCTACCGGCCCATCGCCGAGCGCTTCCACAAGAGCGCCATCGTCACCGGGTTCGAGCCCGCGGACATCCTCCAGTCCCTGGTGCAGATGGTCCAATGGCGCAGCCGGGGCGAGGCCCGGGTGGCCAACAACTACACCCGCGTGGTGCACGACGAGGGCAACCCCCGGGCCATGCAGGTCATGAACGCCGTGTTCGAGCCCTGCGACGCCCTGTGGCGCGGCCTGGGGCGCATCCCGGGCAGCGGCCTGGCCATCCGCCCGGAGTTCGAGACCTTCGACGCCGTGCGGGAGTTCGGCCTGACCATCGGCGAGGCCCCGCCCCTGCCCGGATGCAAGTGCGGAAGCGTGCTCAAGGGGCAGCTCCGGCCGGACCAGTGCCCGCTCTTCTCCCGGGCGTGCACCCCGGCCAACCCCGTGGGGCCGTGCATGGTCTCCACCGAGGGCAGCTGCGCGGCATACTACAAATACCAGGTGGACTAGATCATGAGCGACAAGGTTCTTCTCGACTACGGCAGCGGCGGCCGGGCCTCCCAGCGTCTAGTGGCCGAACTCTTCCTCCGGCACTTCGACAACGCGGAGCTCCGCCGCCTCAACGACGCGGCCACCATCGACTGCGCCGCGCGCATGGCCATGAGCACGGACACCTTCACCGTGGACCCCATCTTCTTCCCGGGCGGGGACATCGGGTCCCTGGCCGTGCACGGCACGGTCAACGACGTGGCCATGATGGGCGCGACGCCCCGCTACCTGACCTGCGGCTTCATCCTGGAGGAGGGCCTGCCCATGGACGACCTGGAGCGCATCGTGGCCTCCATGGGCCAGGCCGCGCGCCGGGCCGGGGTGAACATCGTCACCGGCGACACCAAGGTGGTGCCCAAGGGCGCGGCGGACAAGATCTTCATCAACACCACGGGCCTGGGCGAGATCATCGCGGACCCGGCCCCGAGCGGCGACGCGGCCCGGCCCGGCGACGCCGTGCTGGTGAGCGGGACCATCGGGGACCACGGCCTCACGGTGCTCGGCGCGCGCGAGGGCCTGGACTTCCGGTCCGAGGTGCGCTCCGACTCCGCGGCCCTGAACCACCTGCTGGTGAAGCTGGTGCGCGCCATCCCGGAGATCCACGTGTTCCGCGACCCCACCCGGGGCGGGCTGGCCACCACCCTGAACGAGATCGCCCAAAGCTCCCGGGTGGACTGCGAGCTCGCCGAGGCCGCCATCCCGGTGCGGCCCGAGGTCTCGGGGGGCTGCGCCGTGCTGGGGCTGGACCCCTTCTACCTGGCCAACGAGGGCAAGTTCCTGTGCATCCTGCCCGAGTCCCAGGCCGAGGCCGCCCTGGCCATCATGCACGACGACGAGCACGGCCGCGACGCCTGCCGCATCGGCAGCGTGGCGGACGCGGCCCCCGGCCCGAACCCCGGCAAGGTCGTGCTGGTCACCCGGCTGGGCGGCAAGCGCCTGCTCGGCATGCTGGAGGGGGAACAACTGCCGCGCATCTGCTGACCGGCGGCCGCAATCCCGTTTCGTGAGCACGGAACGGTGTGCCCCGAGTGGCCGATTCCGGATTCAGGCCGTTCAAAAATGGTGAGATGCGAGGCGCAAGAACCGTTCAGGCCCGACGCGCAGCTTCCTGCGCGAGGGCTTGAACGGTTCGCAGCAACGACGCAGATCGCCGTTTTTCAACGGCCTGAAAGGCCGAAGGGCCGCAGCACCCGGGGCAGCAGCCCCTGGACCTTGGAGATGGCCACCCCGTAGTTGGTGATGGCCACGCCGCGGCGGCGGCATTCCTTCATGCGCCGGAGCATCTCGGTGCGGTTGAGCATGCAGGCCCCGCAGTGCACGGCCAGGCGGTAGCCCTCCAGGTCCTCGGGAAAGTCGTGCCCGGCGTAGAACTCGAAATGCAGTTCCTTGCCCGTGTACTGGGCGAACCAGCGCGGGATCTTCACCCGGCCGATGTCGTCGGCCACGGGATGGTGGGAGCAGGCCTCGGCCACCAGCACCCGGTCGCCGTCCTCCAGGGTGTCGATGACGTCGGCCCCGGCGGCCAGCTCGGCCAGGTCGCCCTTGTACCGGGCGAAGAGCGTGGAGAAGGTGGTCAGCGGCACGGACTCGGGCACGTCCCCGGCCACCTTGAGCACCACCTGGGAGTCCGTGACCACCAGGGCGGGCGGCCGGGTCAGGCCGGTGAGCGCGGCCTCGATCTCCCGTTCCTTGACCACCATGCCCAGGCCGTCGCTGTCCAGGATGTCCCGCAGCACCTGGACCTGGGGCAGGATGAGGCGGCCCTTGGGCGCGGCCAGGTCGATGGGCACCACGCAGAGCACCAGGTCGCCCTCGCCGATGCAGTCGCGCACCAGGGGCGGCTCCTGGCGGTACTCGGCCGGGGCCATGTCCACCAGCAGCCGCTTGAGCTCGTCCACGCCCCGGCCGGTCTTGGCCGAGGCCGGGAGAAAGGGGATGCGCCGCTCCCGGCAGTAGGCCTCGTCCTCGGGCCGGGGCGGGCGCAGGTCGGCCTTGTTGGCCACCACGGCCACGGGCAGGTCCAGGTCCTTCAGCTCGGCCAGCAGGCGCTGCTCCGCCTGGCCCAGGCCCGCCTCGCCGCAGACCAGCACGCAGAGGTCGGCGCGGAAGAGGACCTTGCGCGTGGCCTTGACGCGCAGGGCCCCCAGCTCGCCCACGTCGTCCAGCCCGGCCGTGTCGTAGAAGGTCACGGGCCCCAGGGGCAGCAGCTCGTAGGGCTTGGCCACCGGGTCCGTGGTGGTGCCCGGGGTGTCCGAGACGATGGCGATGTCCTGGCCGGTGACGGCGTTGATGAGCGAGGACTTTCCCGCGTTCCGCGGCCCGGCGATGGCGATGACCAGCCGGACCCCGCGCGGCGCTTCCTGGGACATGACGGCTCCTTGGAATGGATGATTACGGGTATGCTCAGGCCGGGTCCGGCTCCCGGGCCGGGGCCCGCAGCCCGTCGTACTCCCCGGGGGTGAACCCGAGCTTGCGCATGCGCCGGGGCGAGAGCAGCTCCCGGACCGTGGCGGCGTCGGCCACGCCCAGGTCCAGCACGGTGCGCTCCACCCCCGCGCCCGTGGCCTCGGCCCGCCGGACCACCACCTCCACCGCGTCGTAGCCCAGGGCGGGCACCAGCACCGTGGCCAGGGCCTTGCTGCGCGCCACCAGCTCGGCGCAGCGCTCCGGCCGCGCCGCCACCCCGCGCACGCACTTCGCCTCGAACACCTCCACCACGTTGCGCAGCAGGCGCAGGGACTCCAGGAACTCGTGGGCCAGCAGGGGCAGCAGGTGGTTGAGGTCCAGCTGGCCCAGGCCCGCGCACAGGGTGACGGTCTGGCCCGCGGCCATGACCTTGAGGGCCACCTGGGCCACGGCCTCGGGCAGCACCGGGTTGATCTTCCCGGCCATGACGCTGGACCCGGCCTGGAGCGGGGGCAGGTCGATCTCCCCCAGGCCGCCGTCCGGCCCGCTGTACAGCAGGCGGAAATCGTTCGCTATCTTGAGGAGGTTGGCGGCCAGGGCCGTGAGCATGCCCATGGCCTCGGCAAAGCAGTCCAGGTTCTGGGTGGCGTCCACCAGGTTCTCGGAGCGGGACACGGGCAGGCCGGTGATGCCCTTGAGACACCCCACCACCCGCAGGATGTAGTCCCGCGGCGCGCCCAGGCCGGTGCCCACGGCGGTGCCGCCCAGGTTCACCTGCTTGATGCGCTCCCGGCACTTGAAGATGCGCCAGCGGTCCCGGGCCAGGGCCTCGGCAAAGGCCCCGAACTCCATGCCCAGGGTCATGGGCACGGCGTCGCGCAGCTGGGTGCGGCCCACCTTGAGCACGTCGGCGAACTCCTGCTCCTTGCGTTGCAGGGTCTCCTGCAACCGGGCCAGGGCCGCCTCCAGCTCCTTGAGCAGGGTCAGCCCGGCCACCTTGAGGGCCGTGGGAAAGAC
>JBFWIY010000274.1:0-4897 GCA_050255855.1 Desulfovibrionaceae bacterium | reverse complement strand
TCATTCCGCCTCTCCGTCCTCCAGCACCTTGTCCGGCGTCAGGGCCGGGCAGATGGCGCGGGCCGCGTCGAAGGCGTCCTCCCAGCGGATGATGGGAATGTTGATGCTGGTGGAGGTGTGGCCGGTGATCGCCGGATCGTCGTTGGGAAGGGGGACGCCGTGGGCCGTGACCACGATGTCTTCATTTGGGGTGAAGATGGTGTCATACGGGCAGTCGCTACGGAAGAAATACCGTTTGGGCGCTGACCGCAACGCCGTCTGCAGGGCTTCGGCGCCTTGCCTGGTGAGTTGGATGTTGAGAATGAAAAACGGGCCGGTGGGACAGCCGCGGTAGTCGTGCTCCAGATCGAGGCGGACGATGTTCATGCGCGTCACATTGTTGCAGGAGACATCGAAGGGAACCTGGGCCCACGATGTGGACAATGTAAGCACTACTATTATCAATGGAATCAGTGCCTTCACTGTGGCAATTCCCCGTGGACGTGATACAGTAATGTCGTGTTGTTGCCAGCGCGGCAGACCAGCCGGATTTCCCAAGAAATCGGCGGTTCACCGAATTTTGAAAAAGTAAAGCTTTGAGATTCTCCGATCCACATCCATTGCGTATCCGCCTCTTTCCGTCCGTCCACGAAGATGTATGCCCCAGCCCAATTCAAAGTGGAATTGATTATCGTCAAAGTGACGACCTGTCCCGCGTCGAAGCGAAGAAATTCATGGGCTTCGAAGCCCGCTAGAGTTCCATATAAGTCTATCTGTTTACGTTTTGTTTGTCGAACCTCGCAGTTGCAGTTGGGGTGAACGGGGCCGGGGCGTTCGGCGAAGAGGCGGCCTTTCATGGCCTGGCATTTTTCGCAGGCCTCGGGTTTGGGGACGTATTCCCAGTATTGTTTTTCTCCGGCGCCGGCGTCGTTTTGGGCCACGGCGGTCATGTGCTTGGGCAGTCCGTGGACGAGCTGGTCGTCTCCGAGGCGCTGATGGGATTGATCCGGCATGTTCCTGCTCCCTGTTTGGCGGTTCGTTCGTTGCGTCGCTTCGGGCGGTTGCGGGGAGCGTAGCACGGGATTTCGGCCGGATCGGCATCTGGAAGAGATCGGGTGTCAAAACGCTATCCAGCGGCGCAGAGCCGTGCCTGGCAGGGTGCCGAAGGTCTGTCCCCCCGCTCCGTGTCCCCCCTCACCCTTTCCCGCGTCGCGATTTCCGAAGGGCGCATAGCCCGTGGCTCCGGCCCTTGGCGCGTCGTCCCCCGCGCCCTTCGGGAATCGCGACGCCACGAGGGAGTCCAGAGGGGCTCTTGCCCCTCTGGCCGCCGGAGGCCGTATGACTCGTCGTATCGGGGTGGAAGGAGGGGTCAGACCGCCGTATCGAGCCACTGGGGCCCGGCCGGGGCGGTGGCGTAGGCCGCGTTTCCGCCGTAGGCCTGGGCGGCGCGGCGGCTGTGGGCCGTGAGGTCCGTGGCGGTGAGCGTGTCGGCCGTGTCGTCCTGGGCCGGTTCGGCCTGTTGCACGGCCTCCTGGGCCAGGGCGGCCGGGTCGAACTCCAGGTCCGGGGTGGGGTCGGGTTCGTCGTTGACCTTGGCCAGCAGGGTCTCCACCAGGGTCTTGGCGGCGTCGCCGGAGCCGCCCGCGCCGTCCCCTTCCTGGGCCTGGGCCTGGGCCACTGCGCCCAGGGTGGCCGCGGCGTCGAGCTGGCCGGTCAGGTCCTGGCCCGCACCGCCCGAGACGGCCAGGAACTGTTCGGTCTTGCCGTTGTCGAAATAGTCGTTGAGTTCGGTATTGAGGCGGCCGTTGAACTGCGCGATGGCCTCGTCGCCCGCGGCCGTGCCGAAGTTGCGGTCGATGTAGGCCAGCACGGAGACCAGGCCCTGGGACAGGTTGTCCTCGTCCGCCCCGCTGCCCGTGGAGCCCATGACCATGGCCTGGGCCGCGGTGGCGGCGTCGGACCCGAAGCGTCCCTCGATCCAGTCCACGGTGTCCGACAGGGCGGAGAGCAGGCCGGAGGCGTCCTTTCCCGACGGATCCGAGCCCGTCTCGTTTCCGGTGATGCGGCGGCCGATTTCGGCGGCGAAGGTCTCGGCCGTGGACCCGGACGCGCCCGGCAGCACGGCCTGGATCGATCCGTCCGATCCGTCCGTCCCGCTTTGGGTCTGCCGCCAGAGTTCGGCGAGGCTGTAGCTGCTGCCGTCGATACGCATGACCAGGCTCCGTAAGACCTGCCGAGGGCACCACGCCCTCATCTACTTATCGGATGTGGCGTATCGGAACTTTAGGGCGGGGTGGGCGCTTCTTTATTTTTCGCGGTCCCGGGCCGGAGGCAGCCGGGCCGGAGGCAGCCGGGCCGGAGGTCCCGGACCGGAGGTCACGGCCCGGGCCGGGGGGGATCAGAGCGGGTCGAGGCCGAAGAAGCGGATGGCGTTTTCGCCCGTGACCCGCCACAGCTCGCTCGGGTCCATGCTCCGGATGCCCGCCACGGCCACGGCGGTGAAGGCCAGCAGGGCCGGGTGGTTGGTGTGGCCGCGCCAGGGCTCGGGGGCCAGGTACGGGCAGTCCGTCTCCAACAGCAGCCGGTCCTGGGGAATGGTGAACACCGCCTGGCGCAGGGCCTCGTTCTTGCGGTAGGTCACGGTGCCCGGAACGGAGATGTGCCAGCCGCGGGACAGGATCTCCCGGGCCATGGCTTCGTCCCCGCCGAAGCAGTGCCAGAGCAGGGGCCGGTCCCGGAACCCCTCGGAGTCCAGGATGGCCAGGCAGGGCTCGAAGGCGTCGCGGCAGTGGATGACCACCGGCGCGTCCAGGCGGCGGGCCGTGGCCAGCTGGGCCCGCAGGCAGCGCTCCTGGTCCTCGGGCGTGGCCTCGTCCCAGTGGTAGTCCAGGCCGATCTCGCCGATGGCGCGCAGCCGCGGGTCGGCGTGGTAGGCCCCGGCCAGGGCCGCCACGTCCGCCGGGACGAAGCGCCCGGCGTCGCAGGGGTGCACCCCGGCGATGAAAAACACCTCGGGCCGCTCGCTGAACAGCACCCGGCCCTCCAGATAGGCGTCCGGACCCAGGAACACGTTGCCCACCCGCGCCACGCCGCTGGCCCGGGCGCGGTCCAGCAGGGCGTCCAGGTCGCCGCCCATCTCGTCCAGGTCCAGGTGGGCGTGGGACTCCACGCCGCACAGCGGCAGTTCCAGCATCTCGGGTTCGGGGCGTTGCTTGTGTCGGCTCATGGCGGGGTCTTCGCGGCGGGGCTAGAGGATGGAGGAAAGCAACTGGGCCAGGGGCTTGTCGGTGATGTCCAGGCGGCGGTCCGGGAACAGGCGCGGGGCCAGGTCGTTGGCCAGGCGCTCGATCCAGGGGCGCGAGGCCTCGATGGGCCCGAGCTCCAGATAGAACCGCCCGGCCTCGGCCACAAAGGCGTAGCGCGTCAGGGTCAGCAGCACCGGCTCGCGCTCGCCGTCGGGCAGCACCACGGCCTCCACCCGCCGGGCCCGCGAGTCCAGCCGCAGGTCGCGCAGGTCGGCATAGGACGCCAGGCGCTCCCGCACCAGGGCCGCAAAGGCCGTGGCCAGGGCCTTGTCCTTGATCTGGTGCAACGTCTCCCGAACCATCGGCGCTCCCCGGCCCTCAGGACGCCACCGCGCCCCGGGCCTCCCAGACGGACCAGATTTCGTCCACGGCCCGGGCCTGGGCCGCGGGGTCGTAGGCCGCGGCGGTGGCCCGGGCGCTCTCCAGCACCGCGGCCAGCCGCGGGCCGCCCGCCCGCACCAGGGCCACGGCCTCCTCCAGGCAGAGCGCCGCGTCCAGCACGTCCGCGTCCGCGCACCAGAACCCGTTGCCCCCCCACGGGACCGCCCGCAGGGGCCACCACGGCGTGAAGCGCGGCGCGCCCTGGGCCTGGCGCATGTAGTCCCAGCCGCCGAACCCGGTAAACCCCACGCCCAGGCACCCGGCGGCCATGGCCTCCAGGGGCGGCAGGGGACAGCCCTCGGGAAACCCCGTGGCCAGAAAGATGTGCGCCCCGCCGAGCAGCCGCGCCACGCCCGCGGCGTCCTGCCCCTCGATGGGCGTGAACTCCACGTCCGCGCCTGCGTTGCGCGACTCGAACACCGCCCGGATCTGCGCGGCCAGGGCCTTGTTCTTGCGCGGCATGTACGCCACCCGCACCGGCCCCCCGGGCTTTTCCCCGGCCCCGGCGAACCGGCCCGGGTCCACGGCCGGACGCAACACCGGCGCGGCCCGCCCCGTGGCCTGCTCGATGAACTGCGCCACGGGCTGCGACACCGCCAGAAACTCCACGGGCAACGACCGCCACCCCACCCCCTCGGGCAGGGCCGAAAACAGGTAGGCCCAGTTCTGCACGTAGCTCACGCACCGGCAGCGCGCGTTCAGCCCCGGGGCCAACGCGTTGACCCAGCCCTCCGGCACCAGCCAGCAGTCCCCGGGCGTCAAGGCCAGGTCCTCCCAGGCCAGCATGGGGGCCGCGTCCGTCACCCCCTCGGGCAACCAGCTCCCCCCCTGACGCAGCACCAGCCACGCCTCGCGGCCGGACGCGCGCAGGATGCGGGCCAGCTGCGCCACCACGGCCACCCCCCCCGTGGGCTGATGCACCGGCGGCAGGAAGAGAAAAGTTCGCATGCCGTGGCAATGAGCACAAATGCCCGGCCTTGGCAAGGGCGGGAGCGGTTTTGGACCGGCGCGTCGGGGTATGGCCGGAGACCGGGGACGCGAGTCGGGAAAGCCTCCCCATGCTGCGCAGGACGCCGTGGCGCTTGGTCGCCCGGCCGCGTTCGCGTCCGGCCGACCAAGCGCCACGTTGCGGCGGCCAGAGGGCTCTCGCCCTCTGGACGCCCATTTTGGGGGAGGCCGGGGCGGTTTTCGCCCGGCGCGCCGCCGTGGGAGTGGTATCCGGCACGATGACC
>JBFWIY010000273.1:0-4939 GCA_050255855.1 Desulfovibrionaceae bacterium | reverse complement strand
ATCATGGCGCAAGACTTCAAAATTGGTATTGCCCAAAAGATGGACAATATTCTGCTTGCATCCCGTATAAAAGTTGTCTGCGCAAATGACTTCATCTCCACCATCAAGAAGCCGTTCACAAAGATGAGATCCGAGAAAGCCCCCTCCGCCAGTAACAAGAATTCGTTTTTTCACTCTCCGTTCCTTTTCATTCGCAAGCATGAATCGATGCAAAACTCACGTCGCCTTGGCTGGAGGATCATGGCCTGCATATTCTCCGCGATTCCCCTCCGGCACAGGCGCAATCGTCACCGCCGCCTGGCCGAGGGCATACCGTGCGCGATCTCATACAAAGATATCGGATGGCCATGCCCCGTCCGTAGCCAGGGCATGCTGGGCGTTCTCTTCTGGGCCTCCCGGTCCATCCGCGGCTGCAGGCACTTGGCCCGCGGCCTAGCGATCTCACTTCACGGCGCGGCCGAGGCGGATCGAACGTCCCGCACCCATCCCGCCCCAACTCGGCCGGAACAGCCCCGGTTCCGGGGCCTGTCCGTCGGGACACGGGGCTGGAGGCGACGTTTCCCCGCCTCCCCTGGAAATTCCTTGTCCCGCACCACCGCCGACATCCATAAGAATCGCTGTCAAATCGATACATTCTTCTGGTACATAAAGCAACTCATTCACCTGTCTGCCGGTACCATGGGACGGAGCCCCCCCCCGGGGACGGGACTGCCGAGGCATGTGCTCAGCGGGTCGGAGCAGCCGGAATTTCGGCTCGCGTCAACGGACCGAGCAGGGATTTCATGGAAGCGTCGAACCTGCGGCCAGAAAACCGCTCCGCCCTCGCTTCGCAGGCCTCGCGCATGCCATGCGCCGTCCGGGCGTCCATGCCCCGCACGGCCCGGGCGAGCGCATCCGCCGAAGGCGGCGCAGGGATGAGCACCCCGGACGCCCCGTCCTCGACGGTCTCCAACACCCCGCCCTCGGCGACCCCGATGACGGGTTTCCCGGCGGCCATGGATTCCACCGGGCTCATGCCAAAGTCTTCGTCCGTCGGGATGTAGATCGTCGCGATGCACGATCCGACCATCCGCCGCATCTCCGCGTCGCTCACCCGGCCCGTGAAGGCGATGTTGGACGCCGAGCCCGCCAGGGACCGCAACGACGCCATTTCCGGGCCGTCGCCCGTCACCACGAGGCGTCGGTCCGGCATCCGCACGAACGCCCGCACGATGATGTCGACCCGCTTCAGCGGATCAAGCCGCGCCGTGGACAGATAATAGTCCTCCTGCCCGCCCCATCGGAAGCCGTCCCCGCAGGGGGGCCAGACCACGACGGCCTCAAGGCCGAGGTAGTCCCGGACCCGGCGGCGCACGTTTTCGGAATTGCAGATGATGAGGTCCATGTCCCGCATGGCCCGCTCGTACGCGCGTCGATAAAACGGCAGCAACGCCAGCAGGCCCGGCCGGCATATGGCCGGAGCCCGGCGCACCAGCGCCTCCCGCTTGTCGTACAACAGGCGCGGCGGCGTATGGCAATAGCAGACCTTCGCCCCCATGACCCGCCGATGGGCCAGGGGACTGACCTGTCCGCTGAACACCGTAACCGGCCGCTCCTGCCGGGGCATGGTGGCGAACGCTCGCCAGAGCTTGCCGATCCGCGAAATCGGCGGCATCCGCAGACCATAGGCGCCGAGGCTGCGCGGGGCCAGCGGGCCGAAATGGTCCGCGGGATACGCCGCCGGATCGAACTCGCCCCCGACCAGGTCGCCCCCCAGAAGCCTTGCCAGGTGCAGGGCCACCCGTCCCCCGCCGTCGGGTTCAAGGAAAAAGTCGTGAAGCACCAGGCTGGAGATCGGCATCACCCCTCCCCCAGGACTTGGCGGAAGACCTCGCAGGTCCTCTCGGCCGTCCCGGCCCAAGAAAACCGCCCCGCGTGCTCCACGCCCCGGCGCGAAAGCTCGTCCCGAAGTCCCGGGGCGTCCATGAGCCGCCGCAGGAGCCCGGCCAGTTCGTCGGCGTCGCGGGGATGCTCCAGATACAGGGCCGCATCGCCCCCGACCTCGGGGAGGCTCGCCTCACGCGTGGTGACCACCGGGCACCCGCAGGCCTGCGCCTCCACAACGGGAAGCCCAAATCCCTCGTAGATGCTCGGGAAAATCAAGGCGAGCGCCCCGGCGTAGACATCGGCGAGATCGGCGTCCGACAGATAGCCGAGGGACAGCATCTCAAGTCCGGGCGGCGGGCTGCCCCAGCCCTTCCACCCCACACAGACCAGCGGGACGCCGCCCCCGGCCAGGGCGATGGCCCTGGGGACGATGTCCACGTTCTTGCGGGGATCGCCGCTGCCCACGAACAGGAAATACCGGGGGGGCAGCCCGAATTCGCGTTCCAGCCTCCGGCGCAGCCCGGCCTCCGGGCGCAGCGCGAAGACGGGATCCGGGGCCAGAGGCGTCACCCGGATCCGTGCCGGGTCAAGGCCGAGGCATGCGACGATCTCCCGCTTCGAGAACTCCGAGACCGTCAGGATCCGCTGCGCCAGAGCGGTCCTTTCCGCAAGATAGCGCCGCATGAACAGGATCCGCTCCCGGGGGTGATATTCGGGATGGCGAAAGACGGACATGTCGTGGATGGTGAAGACCGTCCGGATGCCGGGGGGGGGGACAAAGGGAAAGAACCCCGCCTCGTGGTAGAGGTCGAAGCCCTGCGCCGCCAGCCGGAAGGCCCGCTCCCGCCGGGCCTGGACGACCCTGCGGACCAGGTAGGCCGCATGGGGGGGCAGCCGCCAGAACAGGTCGGCCAACAGGGACCAGCGGCCCAGGTTCTCCGGCCCGGTGGGCATCTCCCGCCGGGCCTGGACGCCGTCGAAGTAGAAGACCTCGAATTCCCCCCGGGCCCGTCGCTCGATCTCACCGTACAGGCAACGAAGATACCGGCTGATCCCCGTGCTTACGTTGGTCAACGGGATGGCGTTGACAAGGATCTTTCGCATCGGTCCCGCCTCACTTCCCGACGAGAATGTACAGCAGCAGGGCCGTCAGGACGGCTTCCGTGGCGACCGTGGCGAGGGCCGCCCCCATGGGCCCCCAGGCGGGGATGAACACAAGGTTGAGCCCGCCATTGACCAGAGCGCAGGCGAAGGCGGCCTTGGCATAGGCCCCCTCCCGGTTGTCCGCGACGACGGCCTGGGTGAGGACCCCGTTGGGCAGGTTGAACACCAGGGCGAGGAAAAGTACGGGCAACAGCCCGGCCGTGGCCGCATACCGGGCTCCGTAGACAAGGCTCGCAACGGCCTCCCCCAGCAGCACGGCGCCGAAAAACAGTCCCGCCCCCACGCCCATGAGGACGGCGCCGTACCGCGCGACCTCGCGCCGGAACAGCGCCCGGTCCCTGCCGATCCGCCGGAGTTTGTGGAACAGCACCACCCCCACGGGCGTCGCCAGCAGGATGAAGCCGTCCAGGAAACGATACGCCGCAGCGTATTGCCCGACCCCCTCTCCGCCCTGCAGAAGTTCGAGCATGATGATGTCCACCCGATGGTAAAGGGCGGTCGAGGCGTTGATGAACATGAACGAGAGGCAGGCGGAGGCGAACGGGGTCCGCGTGAACGCCTGAAACCGCGGCGCCCGGAACTCGCCCCCCACGGCGAGGAGGCAGAGGCACGTCCCGATGCTCCAGGCGAGAAAGACCACCCAAGGTCGGACGCTGAGGAACAGCAGCGTCGAGGCGATGCAGAGCCCGCTCACCACGCGGAGCGCCAACTGCCACCGGGCGTCTTTGCCGAACAAACCACGGGATTGGTACAGGGCGGAAATGTAATTCGCACACGCCACGCAGCCGAAGCAGAAACAGGATGCGGCCAGCCCCGCCCGCAGATCCCCGGACACGGGCAACACCAAGCAGACGGCGACGCCGGCCAGGGTGACGACGCTCAGGTGCCCCAGACCCAGCGGGAGAATTTGATCGGCGCTCTCCCGCGAATAGGTCGGCCGGATGAGCTCACGGTAGATGAGGTTCCTAAATCCGCCATCCTGCAGGATCATGAACAAGGCGGCCACGGAAAGCAGGAAATTGTACCGGCCGAAGGCCACGGGTCCCATGACCCGGGCGAGCAGGACGACGATCCCGAAGGAAAGCGCCGCCACGGCCCCGTTGGAAATCACCTGGACGGAGATCGCCGAAAGATGGGAATTCCTGCTCATTCCACTCCCCTTGGACAAGGCTTGTAGCGCGCCGGGTTTCCCTGACACAAGTTTTTCCTGCAGAACCTCCCGAGGATTCGGCGGCGCTGCCGCCGCGGACGACCGGCAAGACCGCGGCGTCCCGGGACCTCGCGGAGATGCTCCGGAAGCCGGACGCCTTCGGGGCCGAGTCCCCCTCCTCGACCTCAGGCCCCGTTGCCATAGTCTGCTTGATGATTCCTTGCGGGTGAGCTAACACTCACCCCATTATATGCTTTGAGTGCCTTGATGCGGCACGATGCGCCGTGACGTGGGACGGTCGTCGCATCCGGATTCATCCCCCCCCGCAACCGGAGCCCTTATGCCCTCCAAATCATCCCTGGCCATCAACATCGCGGCCCTGCTGCTCATCCTCGCGCCCCTGGCCGCCCAGGCCCAGAGCAAGTCGTGGAGCTGGCGCTACCACTTCGCCGGGGCCTGCACCACCAACATCGCCGTGGGGCCCGACAACATCATCTACGCCGGAGCCGTCGACGGGGCCACCCGGTACCTGTACGCCTTCCGGCCCGAGGGCGCCCTGGCCTGGCGGGTGGAGGTGCCGAACATCCGCGGCGTGTCCGTGACCCCGGACAACGTCATCCTGTGCAGCAAGTACCGCACGGTGGCCGCCCTGAACAGCAGGGGCGAACAGATCTGGGAGTCCGAGCAGACCGAACTGCCCATCTCCACCCCCCCGGCCGTGGACCCGGACGGGACCATCGTGGTGGCCAACGCCTACTA
>JBFWIY010000272.1:2276-4947 GCA_050255855.1 Desulfovibrionaceae bacterium | reverse complement strand
GCGTCGGGCGCGGCGTTCTCGATCTCCGAGGCCAGGAAGTGGCTGGACATGATGGATTCCTCGCGCAGGGGGCTCAGGAGAGCCGCCCCTTGAAGTCGGCGTAGCCAAAGCGGCGCACCAGCTCGAACCGGCCCCCGGGGGCGTCGGAATCCGGCTCCCAGAGCGCGATGTCGGGCAGGCGCACGCCGTTGAAGGTGGTGTTCTTGACCATGGTGTAGAGGGCCATGTCCGTGAACACGAGGCGCTCGCCCGGGACGGGCGCGCGGTCAAAGGCGTAGTCCCCGGCCACGTCCCCGGCCAGGCAGGAGGGCCCGGCCAGGCGCACGGTGACGGGCTTTTCTCCGGGATCCCCCGCGCCCACCACCACGGGCTTGTAGGGCATCTCCAGGACGTCGGGCATGTGGCAGGGCACGGCGGTGTCCATGATGGCGATGGGGACATCCGCCTGCACCACGTCGAGCACCGTGGTCACCAGGTACCCGGCGTTGAGCACCACGGCCTCGCCCGGCTCCAGGTAGACCTGCGCGTCCCATCTGGCCGCGAAGTCCCGCACCAGGCGCACCAGGCGCGCCACGTCGTAGCCCGGCCGGGTGATGTGGTGGCCGCCGCCGAAGTTCACGGTCCGGGCCGCGGCCAGCCAGGGCCCGAAGCCCCGCTCCACCGCGGCGATGGTGCGTTCCAGGCAGTCGGCGTCCTGCTCGCACAGGTTGTGCCAGTGCAGGGCGGTGACGCCCAGCCCGGCCAGGCGCTCGGGCGGGAAGGCGGCCAGGTCCCGGGCGCGCACCCCCAGGCGCGAGCCCGGGGCGCAGGGGTCGTACAGGGGCGTGGCCCCCTCGGAGTGCTCGGGGTTGAGGCGCAGGCCCAGGGTGAGGTCGCGGCCCAGGGCCGCGGCGCGCTCCCGGGCGCGCGGGCCCAGGCGGGTGAGCTGGGCCAGGGAGTTGAAGATCAGGTGGTCCGTGGTGGCGGCCAGGTCGTCCACGTCGGCCTCGGAATACCCGGCCGCAAAGGTGTGGACTTCCTTGTGAACGCCGGGGGCGGCGAACGCCTCGCGCCCGAGCCGGGCCTCGTGGGGCGAGCTGGCGCAGACCCCGTCCAGGGCAGCGGCGATGATCGGGAAGACCCGGAACATGGCGAAGGCCTTGAGGGCGAGTAGGATGCGGCACCCGGCGCGCTCCCGCACGTCGGCCAGCAGGGCGAGGTTCTTCCGCAGCAGCCCCAGGTCCAGCACATAGGCCGGGGTCCGCGCCACCCGGAGGGGGTCGAAGCGCACCTGGGTGCGGCCGTCGAACTCGGGCTTCGCCATGCCTTCTTCCCTTTTTTTCTTCCCCATCCCGCGCCGTGCGCCCGGAGGATCGTTCAAACGCCGCGAGGGCAAGGCGCAAGCGGCAAATCAAGCCCGAAGCGTACTCCTGTACGTGCGGGATCGATTTCCGCGCAGCAACGCAGCCATCGCGGATGTTTCACGATCCTAATAATTAATCAGCGTCCAGGGCAGGCCGTAGGCGTTGAGGTCGTCCATGAAGGGGTCCGGGTCGAACTGCTCCATGTTGAAGACCCCCGGGCCCTTCCAGACGCCGGTGGCGACCATCTTGGCCCCGATCATGGCGGGCACGCCGGTGGTGTAGCTGATGGCCTGGGAGCCCACCTCGCGGTAGGCGTCCTGGTGGTCGCAGATGTTGTAGATGGAGATGGTCTTTTCCTGCCCGTCCTTGACGCCCTTCATGAGGCAGCCGATGCAGGTGCGGCCGTGGGTGAGGGGGCCCAGGGAGGCGGGCTCGGGCAGCACGGCCCCCAGGAACTTGAGGGGCACGATCTTCTGGCCCTCGAACTCCACGGGGTCGATGCCGGTCATGCCCACGTTCTCCAGCACGCGCAGGTGGGTGAGGTACTGGTCCGAGAAGGTCATCCAGAAGCGGGCGCGCTTGAGCCCGCGGATGTTCAGGGCCAGGCTCTCCAGCTCCTCGTGGTACATGAGGTAGCACTTCTTGGGGCCGATGCCCTCGGGGAAGGCGTAGGTCATGGACCAGGCCAGCGGGTCGGTCTCCACCCACTCGCCGCGCTCCCAGTAGCGGCCGCGCTGGGTGATCTCCCGGATGTTGATCTCCGGGTTGAAGTTGGTGGCGAAGGCCTGGCCGTGGTCGCCCGCGTTGCAGTCCAGGATGTCGAGCTGGTGGATCTCGTCGAAGTGGTGTTTGAGGGCGTAGGCGCAGAACACGTTGGTGACGCCGGGGTCGAAGCCGGAGCCGAGCAGGGCGGTGACGCCCAGGCGGGAGTAGCGCTCCTGGAAGGCCCACTGCCAGGAGTACTCGAACTTGGCCAGGCTGGGCGGCTCGTAGTTGGCGGTGTCCACGTAGTCCACGCCGGTCTGGAGGCAGGCGTCCATGAGGGAGAGGTCCTGGTAGGGCAGGGCCAGGTTCAGGAGCAGCTGGGGCCGGACCCGCTTGATGAGCGCCACCACGGCGGCCGTGTCGTCGGCGTCCACGGCCTCCACGGCGATGTCGCGGCCGTAGCGCTGCTGGATGCTCGCCGCGATGGCCTCGCACTTGCTCTTGGTGCGGCTGGCCAGGGTGATCTTGTCGAAGACTTCGGGGAGCTGGGCGCATTTGTGCGCGGCCACGGACCCGACGCCGCCCGCGCCGATGATGAGGATGTGGGACATGTTCCGCCTCCT